>JBGSHR010000264.1:0-19950 GCA_041752155.1 Thiobacillaceae bacterium
CTGGGCGCCCAGCCGGGCCAGGATCGCGCGGCTGTGCCCGCCCCGGCCAAAGGTCGCATCCACATACACGCCGTCCGGGCGGATGTTCAGCGCCGCCACCGCCTCTTCCAGCAGGACCGTGACATGGCCCTCGCTCACAGGGTGAAACCCTTGAGCTCCTCTGGCAGGGTGCCGTTCTGCATGGCGGTGTTGAGCACCTCCGGCAGTTGCACGGCCTGTTCGATCAGGGCCTGCCAGCCGGCCTCGCTCCATAGCGCGAATTTGTTGCCCTGGCCCACCAGCACCACGTCCTTGTCCAGGTGCGCGAATTTACGCAGCAGAGGCGGCACCAGGATGCGACCGGCGCTGTCCAGGGTGATTTCTTCCGCCGAGCCCACCACCAGCATCTTCAGCTGACGGCTCACCGGGTCCATGCTGGGCAGGCCGTTGATCTGGCGTTCGACGATTTCCCACTCGGGATAGGGATAAAGCAGCAGACAACCATTGGTGGGGTCCGCGGTGAGCATGAGCTGACCGCCGCAACGCGTCGTCAGGCGCTCGCGATACTTCGCGGGTATGGACAAGCGTCCCTTCCCATCCAGCGCCAGTTGCGTTGATCCCCGAAACATATCCCCTCTTCCTTTATGAACCACGGACTGACACTCAGCCACACGGTATCCCACCGTTTCCCACTATAGTGAAGCAAATTCCCACGCGTCAAGCTTAAAAACAGGAATATTTCTAATGTCTTCAAGGACTTAGAAGAACGCCAAATGGCAAAATAGCCTTAGTAAATCGCGGGGTAACAGGCAAAGTTAATGCTTAACATTAACTTGTGGGGCGAAGTGGGGGGAGATGTCGTGGGAGATCTTCGTCGGCGAGCGATGTTTTCCGCTGATTTGGCCTTGCGAACGGCACGAGCCGAGCCACGACCTCAAGGTCAGCCCCCCACCGCGCGCATGGAGGAGCACAGGTCCAGTCCGTTCAGTTGCGGGGCGAGGCGTTACGGATGAGAAAAAGATGCCCGGGCTTGGCCAGCCAGGACAGGAGATGGGGTGGGAGTCAGCCGGTAAGCCGGGTTTTGTCGAGGACAGTCATTCATCTGGGACGATGGTCGCCCATCGCCTCGTGCAGCCTACCCGCAGGCTCAGCGGGCCGCGTCAACGCCTGCTTATTTGGCCTTGCTCCAGGTGGGGTTTGCCCGCCATGACTGTTGCCAGCCCGGCCGTGCGCTCTTACCGCACGATTTCACCCTTACCTGTGCCCACCCCCTCGCGGGGGTTGGCCACGCACTTACGTGCGTGGCCCTTGCCGGGGAGGCACTGCTTGCGCAAGTACCAAGGCCTTGCTTTCACAAGGCCAATTCCCATTCAAGGAGGACTTTGACGCCTTACGGCGTCAAAGTCCGGGCCATCGGCGGTATGTTTCTGTTGCACTTTCCGTCGCCTCGCGGCGCCCAGGCGTTACCTGGCACCTTGCCCTATGGAGCCCGGACTTTCCTCTGTGCGTGAACACAGCGACTGTCTAGCTAACTCCCGGGCCGAGTATAGGTCAGCGGGACGGCTTCGGACCGAAATGTTGCCGTCCCGCCGCCTGACTAGACGGGCGCTTCACAACCGCGGCCTGGCCCGGGTCGCTCATGGGGCGTTGATGCAATCGATCAGGGTGGGGAGGATGGCCTGCTCGGCGCGGTTGACGTGATCGTCGACGAAGGCCACATCCCAGCCCACATTGCGCCCGACGATATCGCTGATGAAGAGCAGGGCGCCTATGGGTTTGTCGTGAAATCGGCAGACCGAAAAGAGGGCGGAGATTTCCATGTCTATCGCCATGGCCCCGTGGGCGATGATTTCGTCGATAAAGGCGGGCGTCTCCCGATAAATGGCGTCGGTGGTGGCGATTTTGCATCGGCGGCTGGCCACGCCTTGCCTGCGCAGCGCGCCCTCCAAGCTGGACAACATGATGGCATTGGGTGCAACGCTGGCCGTCTGGACACCGTAGTGGGAAGAGGTGCCTTCATAGATCAGGGCGTCGTCCACCAGGATGATCTCGCCTAGACGTAACGGCGGAAAATGGCCATTGGCGGGGTAGCCGGCGGGGCCGACGCTGATGAAGCGTTGAAAACCCAGCGCGATGAGTTCTTCCAACAGCAGGGCCGCCATGGGGGCGCCAGGATAGGAGGCCGCCGCGGCAAATGGACGCCCCTCCGGCGGGGTGAAGAAGTGGATCTTCGACGGGCGGCGCGAGCCGATGTCGATGGTGATATGCGCATAACGCGCCCTGAACTGGTCGATGAGCAGGTCGGAATGGAGGATGACGCAATGTTCCGGGATAGGGGGCAAGGCAATGCCACGCGCCTTCAGGATGTAATCCACGTAAGCGCTGGCGCTGGTGATGCTCTCCTCCTGGGGCGGAGTGCCTTGGGTAGCAGTTTGCATGGCCTCAGGCCAGATCTGAGATGAAGTCTTCGAACTTGCCACCGGCGCTCCTCGGGATGCTCTCCAGATAATGGAATGTCAATTTGAACGGGAAGCCCAGGCTGCGCTGGATCGCCTCGGCCAAGCGTGACTCCTGCTGGCTGTCCGGGCGTTGCGGGGTGACCAGTTCCACGTCGATCCGGTCGGGTGCCCGCTGAATCAGGCGTAGCTGGCTGATGGGCATCACCTGACCATAGGCGCGATAGTCCAATACCGGCCAATGGCGTCGACCGTCGGGAAAACACATCATGTTGCGCACCCGGCCGATAACACGCCGCAATACCGGCAGTCCGCGCCCGCACGGGCAGGCCTCGCCCACTTCGGCATAGTCGCCGATGGCATAGCGGATGAAGGGCATGGCGAAATTGTGCAGCACCGTGAGCACCACCTCCCCGACTTCGCCCGGCCCGCAGGGATGGCCGTCGGCATCGAGCACCTCCACCAACATGGTTTCCGACTGGACATGGTAATGGGCATGGTGGGGGCATTGCAGGGCGATATAGCCGGCCTCCGAGGCGCTGTACATGTCGGCGATGGGCACGCCGAAGGCCTCCTGGCAAAGACTGCGGGTCTGGGGATCGAGGATTTCCCCCAGGGTGCGCAGTTGCCGTAGCCGTCCCAAGCGCAATCGGCCGGCCTGGGCCAGCCTGGCCAGGGCGGCGAGGTTGGATGGATAGGACAGCAGATAATCCGGATCCTGTGCCTCCAGCCAGCGGGCCTGCTGTTCGACATCGACCTGGATGTCCAGGGTGGCGGACGCCCCTGTGTCAAAAGCCTCGTCGGTGGCGGGCCCCCATCCCCGGCGTTCGCCGCTCTCCACCCGGGCGCGGATGACGGCCAGTTTGCCTTGGAGGTGGCGTCCGTGCCAAAGATGCTCGCGCAGGGTTATCGCGCGCCAGAATAGTTGGCACAGGTCATTGCTGCGGAACTCGATGGGGCGGCCGCTCGATCCCGACGTCTTGCCGCTCAGTGGCCGGCCATGATCTCTGGGGGTTTGTTCGCTGAATAGCGCAGGGCCCGCGCTCTGGATGTCTTCCCGCCGCAGTAGCGGCAGCTGGCGGAAGATTTCCATGGTCAGCGGGATGCCGGGATCGACGCCGGCATGGTCCAGGCGCTGCCGGTAGAACGGGTTATGGGCATGGACATGCTGGAACAGACGCTGCAGTTGCCCCAGCTGGAGCGCTTCCAGTTGCTCCGACGAAAACCATTGGCTGTATTCGAGCTGGAATTGCAGGGCCAGGGCGACGGCCCCCGGCGGAGAGGGCAGCCCCGGCCAGCCTATCCCGGTGATGACCGACTTCGGCGTGCTGGGCACGCCAGGAGATGCTGTCTGCACGTCGGGCATCAGTCCTTTGCCGGCGTGGCCCAGTCCGTCCAATCGCCCCGGTTCTCGGCAACGTGGAACAAGGCGGCCACCACGTGCCGGTCATAGCGGGTCTTGGAGTCCTGAAGGAGCAGATCCAGGGCCTGTTCCAGGCTCATGCCGGGGCGGTAGGCACGGGCGCTGATCATGGCGACGAAGGCATTGGCAACCGCCAGGATCTTGCCGGTCTGCAGCATCTCGGGTTCGCGCAGACCCTTGGGATAACCGCTGCCATCCAGGCATTCGTGTTTCTGGGCGATGGTGTCGAGCACGCGCCCGTCGAAGGCGAGGCCCGACAGGATCTCCAGGGCATGGTGCACATGCTGTTGCAGGGCCTTGTGTTCGATGTCGGTCAGGGGGTCGGTTTTGACCAGGATGGTCTTGGGCACGTAGAGCTTGCCCACATTCGCCAGTTGTCCGGCCATCTCCAGGGTTTCGAGGTCATCCTCGCCCAGACCCATGGCCTTGCCGATGGCCACGGCAACCTGGGCCGTGCGCTCAGAATGGTTGACGCAGTGGGGATCGTGTCTATCCACGGCGCGCATGAGGGTGCGGATGAGGTGGCGCAGCAGCGCGTCCTGGCGCTGTTGCTCCTCCTGCAGGGCGGTGATGTCATGGGACACCAGCAATACACGGCGGCCCCCGTCCTCGTCCAGGAAGGGAACCGCGGTGCTTTGATAGGTGCGCAGGGTGCCGCCGATTTCCAGGGCATGCACGGTGGTGGACGGAAGATTCCCCGCGTCAGCCGTGGGTATGAGGGCAGCAAGCGTGTTGGCCGTGTCGGCACCCAGCACGCTGGAAAGCGTTTTCCCCGCCAGGTCGCCGGAGTTCATGCCGAGGCTGTCGGCCAGGCGGGGATTGGCGAATACAAAGCGCCCTTGGTCATCCAGAATCAGGATGAACTCACTGGTGTGATCGGTAATGGACTGAAGCAAGGCTGCCTGCCGGGCCAGTCGCTGGGACTGGCTATTCAAGACCCCCGCGAGCTGGTTCGCCCGCACGCTGCTGCCGTGGCGCCAGGCCGCCACCAGGGCGAGTGCGGCCGCCAGCGTGACCAGCAGAAGGGTGGTCAGCAGGAAGTTCTGGTGATCGCGCGATTCCTTGAGGGCCTCGTTGGCGTTGACCATGTGCACCAGCACCCAGGGCGCTTGCTTGAAGGCACGGCTGGTCATCAGGACGGGCCGCCCCTGGGCATCCACCTGATTCGCCGCGAAGGTGCCGGGCGACTTCAGGGCGAAAGCGGCGGCGAGGCGCGGCGTGCTCATCAGCAGACGCTGTTTCAGGGGTGGGGTGCCGTCCGCCAGAGGCGAGAGAGTGACGGCGCTATCCCCCTCCCGGCGCACGATGGCGGTTTCTTCCCGCATGCCCGTGAGGTTGCGGGCGAGAAGCGGATAAAGCTCGCCGCGCGCCCGCTTGATGCCGACCAGGACGCCGATGGCCTTGCCGCCCTGGGCTTGTTCATGGAGAGGCATGATGGGCACCGCGAAGCCGATCACTACCTCGCCACGCCGATTGGACGCCAGATCCCGGATCTGTCTTTGGCCTGACTGGGCCGTTTGGCGAACGCTCTCCAGCACCCCGGCATCTGCTTCGAACCCCAGTGTGGCCGTCAACACACGCCCATCAGCATAGAAGAGGGCGATACCCTGATCCGCTACGGAGGGAAGGTCGGCGCGGACGATGGTGTTGATCCCACCCTTGTCGAGAAAACCGCTTTTATCCGCCGTGGCGACCAGCAGATTGCGCGCATAGCCCAGTTGGGCCGGCTCTTCACCTTCTGTTCCGCTGGGTGACGAGGAGGCGAGTTGCATCAGGTAAAAGCGCAAGGAGGCGTTATCGGCCAGCTCCTGGAGCACTTGAAACTGGCTGTCGAGCCATTTATCCACGCTTTGGAACTGGGTGTCCGCCACCGTCCCGAGCCGTACCTGCCACCCTTGCAGATCACGTTGTTTTTCCATGCCGACGTAGGCAAAAACCAGGCCGATGCCGACGGCAAGAAACAGCAGCAATGCGATGAAGGCTGTCAGGACGGACTTGTTCGGTTCCTTGGATTTCATGAAAGCCCTTTCAGGTGTGGCTTGCTCGATGCGCATTCATGGAAGGTGCATCCACCATTGCTTCTCGTTGATTGAGTAAACCGGCACATAGTGCGCCGCCAAGCGATGCGACACCACTTGCGCGACCTGATTGTCCAGTATCAGGACATCACTTCCAAAATAGACGGCCAGGATCGCATGGGGGATTTTCAGGTTGGTGTCCTGAACGACCACGATGCGCAACACGTCGGGTGTGAAACCCAGATTGCGCAGGGAGTAATACTTGAGGATGGAGAAATCCTCGCAATCCCCGTTGTTGGCGAGAAACTCCTTGGGAGTGGCCCAGTAATCCGCCACTCCGTAATTGTCCATGTCGAGGATGTATTTCTTTTCGTTGGCGTAGGCATTGACCGCCGCGATCTGCGCGCGCGGCTCCTGGGTTTTCAGGGTGGCCAGAAAGTGTTGCCACTCTGTCAGGTGGCAGGCAAGGCGGCGCGAGTGTTCGCAATCCTGTTCGGTCAGGAAGTCTTTGGGGCGCTGCTGCTGCACCCGGGTCCACATGGGAAATAACTGGAACCCTTCCTTGGCGCGCTCGCTATAACCAAAGAGGCGAGGGCTGTCCTGCGGAGTGGTGGCGTGGGCATAGGAATGAGTCAGCGTGATCAAGCACAGGAAATATGCCGACAACCGGCACGGTCGCCATGCCTGGTATAGGGCCATCCATAAGGTCATAAGCCTTGATCTCACGGGTTCCCCCGACATAGGCGGGTCATCTGGATAGTCTCGCCAAAGTATGCGGACCCCCCGGGGTTTCAGCAACCCGGGGCATATTCCAGCAGAGGGACCGGGGCACATTCCAGCAGAGGGAATAGCGCAGTGCAATTAATGTCGGGAAGCATAAACTCGAAACAAGTTGCGCTTTGGCAACACAGGGGAGCAGTAATGTTTACCCTCAAAATTATGGGGACTACCATGTCCCCCTTGTACGAAAGTACCGTCTGTTTATTGTCAGTTGATTTGGAGATCAAAATGAACACGAGCCCCGCACGCACCTTCCGTGCAAAGACACTGATTTTGAGCATGATGGCCGCTTTTGCCATCACGGCTATCCCACAGACCGCACTGGCGGAGGATGCGGACCTCGAAAATCTTTACAAAGAGGGCTTGTATCTGCGCGAAACGGGCAAGCTGTATTCCGCCATCGAGGCCTTGGAAGCCGTGCTTGCCGCCAAACCCACTTTACAGCGGGTGCGCCTGGAGTTGGCCGTGACCTACTACCGCGCGCTCAACTACGAACGTGCCCAAGTGGAAGCCCAGCATGTGCTGGACGATCCCAATACCCCGGACAACGTAAAGCTGGCGGTATCCGCCTTCGTCGGCCAGCTCAAGAAGGACCAGGAGCGCTATGCGAGCAAGCGGAGTTCGTTTGAGCCTTCCATCTCCGTAGGCCTGATCCACGATTCCAACGTGAACGCCGGACCCGATGGCGCGCTTCTGCCGGGCGGACTGGTGCTTGCCCCCGGCGCGTTGGGCCAGGATGACTGGGGCATGACTCTCCAAGCAGGCGTCGGCCACACCTTCCAGTCTCCCGATCCCGTGCGCATCGGCGAAACGGCAGCGCGCTTCCTCTGGAAGAGCCAAGCGAACCTTTTCCATCGCAGCTATTTCGATCTGGACGATTACAACCTGACCGTCGCCACCCTGGCGACCGGCCCCGCTTGGATCGCACCCAACAAATGGCGCGCGAACATCAATCTACAGGCCGACTACCTGATGCTGGGCGGTGACGAACTGGCCTGGTACCTGTCGGCCGCGCCCAGCATCACCTGGCAGACCAAATCCGGCGAGATCACCGCCGATGTCCTCTACGTCAATCGCGACTTCAGCCGTGCGGTCGACCAGGGACGGGACAGCGATTACGCCTCCGGCGGCTTGTCCTACGGACATCTGTTCAATGGCGGCAAAGCCGCCGGTCAGTTGGGCGCTCGTTTCTTCAATGAGGATGCCCAAGACAAGCAGTACAGCAACGATGGCTACGAATGGTTCGTGGGCGCCAACTTCCTGGCTTGGCCCAACGGCTCGGTCAACGTGCGCTATAGCCAGAAGGAGGCCAGCTACGATGGCTTGGTGCCGGTCTTCGCGGTGGCCCGCGACGAAACCGAACAGCGCTTCGAGATCGGCTTCGGCCACAAATTCAAGGACGGCAAGCTCAAGGATTGGCGTCTGAACGGGGGTTGGCAGCATACCGACAACCAATCCAACGTCTCGATCTACGACTACCAGCGCAACTTGACCACCCTGAGCCTGGGTCGCTCCTTCTAATAGCATTCAGCCTCACCAAAAGGGCGCCCTCGGGCGCCCTTTTTCCTTTGTGCCGCCCCCAAAATGTCGATTTTTCTTACAGGACGATGACAGGCCATTTGAAACACCAAGCGAAATCATAGGGTTGTATTCCTGGCACGAGATATGCGGATATCCGGGTGCTCTAAGCTATTTTAGATGTCCTGTCTATAGTGGAATTGCTTAGTAAGCAAGCCTGTGTAAAGGAGTAAATCATGAAAACCCGGATGACAATGATCGCGGCGGCTGTGGCCTTGATGTTCGCCAGCGCGAATATGGCGTCGGCCGCGACAAAGTTGCATGAAGATGAGTGGGGCAAGATCAATCTCTATGGCAATACCACCATTGCCAACGACTCAACCGATGATTGGGGTCCCTGGAAAGAATTCGTCCAACCGGCTGCTGGAGCGCCTTCTGTGGCCTTGTTGGGTGGCTTGGGCGGTGAGCTTTATCGGCCGTTGCCACCAGTGGCCTCGGCAGCCCAGGAAAGCTGTGGGGCCGGGGCGTGGTGCGGCTATGCCGTCTATACGAGCAATTTGTACACTTATGATGGCGGCGAGTATGGCTACGGCCATTCCGAGCGGAACCGCCCGCAAGCCGGCTTGATCGAGCTTGTCCCATCCCCTGATGATCCCGCAGAAGTCACGGTGCTGGGGGGCTCGGGTACCGGCCTGATGGGGATCAAGATTACCCCCATGGATGGCAGCGATCCCTTGCTGCTCATGCCTCGTCTGAATGAAATCAACGGCCAATCGGCACTGGGCGTGCCGGTCGAGTTCGGCATGGATACCACTTGGGTGGGTACGCGTGACGGTTTGGCCAATTTCTATGGCTATGAGTACGACTCGTGGAACGGGACCATCGACGGGCAAGACTTTAGCGGTCAATGGAACACGAGTATCGGTGGCCATAACCGCATCTGGGCACAAGGCAAGGACACTGGTGACCAGTACGACGTGACGCCCTACATGACCATGGGCGGCAACCTTTATGTATCAGTCTATGGTTACGTCAATGGCGACTACTATCAAGGCTATTTCTCGGCCAGTGATGGAGCCGAGGGCTATGTGGCCGGCATCCACACGCCACTCTCAGACATGGCCGCCCTGCAGGCCGGGAATGTGACCGCCAATTACGCGGGTTACACCAGCGGCTACAAGAACACCTCCGGGCAGTCTCCGGTGGCGGTCAGCGTGAACTTCGGCAACGGCACCTGGTCCGGTTCCTGGAATGGCGGGGCTGATGGCAATATCTCGAACGCTACCGATAGTTCCGGCAGGCCCTACGTTTATGGTCAGGTTGGCCTAAATGCCAGCGGTACCGTGAGTGGCGCCAGCTTCCAGTCCACCAGTGTCAGCGCCCTTGACGGCCAAGTGGCCGGCAGCGTGCAGGGCAACTTCTATGGCCCGCAGGCGGCAGGCCTGGGCGGTATCGTCAATGTCACCAAAACAGTAGGCGAGGGCTACAGCAATGCCACTTATGTGGATGTCTTTGCCGCGCAGAAAACGACGGCAGGAACACCGCAATAGCGTTTTGCCGCAGCGGTCTTGAAAATAAAAAAGCGGGCTCCGGCCCGCTTTTTTTCTGAGCCCGCGTTCAGTTTGTTGACAACCGCAATGCCTCCTGATATTTCTCCGCAGTTTTTGCCACCACATCGGGAGGCAGCACGGGGCCCGGCGCTTGTTTATTCCAGCCGGAGGCGGTGAGCCAGTCGCGCACGTACTGCTTGTCGTAGCTGGGCGGGTTTTCACCCACCCGGTACTGGTCGGCGGGCCAGAAGCGCGAGGAGTCGGGGGTGAGCACCTCGTCGATCAAGGTCAGGGTGCCGTCTTCGTCCAAGCCGAACTCGAACTTGGTGTCGGCAATGATGATGCCGCGGGTGAGCGCGTATTCCGCCGCCGCCTTGTATAGCGCGATGGCGGCATCCCTGACCTGGGCGGCGAGGGCCTTGCCCAGCAACGCCTGGCAGCGCTCGAAGTCGATGTTCTCGTCGTGCTCGCCCACCGCGGCCTTGGTAGAGGGGGTGAACAAGGGTTCGGGCAGCCGGTCGGCCTGCTGCATACGGTCCGGCAGGGGAATGCCGCAGATCTGGCCGGTCTTCTTGTAGTCGGCCCAGCCCGAGCCCGCCAGATAACCGCGCACGATGGCCTCCACGGGCAGGGCCTTGAGCCGTTTCACCACAATGGCGCGCCCGGTCACCTGATCGCGTTCCGCCGGACTGACCACGCTCTCCGGGTCATCGCCGGTGAGTTGGTTGGGCAGGATGTGCTTGAGCTTTTCGAACCAGAAGTTGGCGACCGCCGTGAGCACTTGGCCCTTGCCCGGGATGGGGGTGGGCAGGACCACGTCGAAGGCGGACAGGCGGTCGGTGGTGACGATCAGCATGCGCTTGTCGTCCACGGCGTAGATGTCGCGCACCTTGCCTTTGTGGATGAGCGGTAGGGACTGGATGGTCGATTCGTAAAGTACGTTGGTCATGGTGTCTGATATGGGCATGCGAACTGGTGGTGATTCTACAGGCGCGGACAGCACGCTGAACCGATGCCCTGCGCTTTCGATTTGGCTGACCAGCGCATCCGGTAGCTGTTCGAGATCCGCCACGATGATCGTGCTGATACCCCGATAGCGACGCAGGTAGCGGGTAATTACCTCACCCAGGTCGCCGTCAACGCTGCTGAGGCGGTAGTCGATGCCACTGTGTTCTAGTTGCAACAGCAAGATGGCCAGGAGGAAAGTGCTCGCTTGGGGCGGATTGACCAGCAGGATATCCAGGCGCGACCCCAATTGGACACAGCGGCGCAAGGCCGCGCCTTGCAATTCGCGGCTCAGATAGCGGCCATCGAGGGCAAGGAGAAGTCGTTCGCCGCTGCGGAGTGTCCGTTGCATTGTCCGTTCGCGAAGAAAAAGCGGCCCACCAGGGGCCGCTCTTTTTCCAGCTTGATCAGTCAGCTAAGGTTTAGTTGACCTTGGGGTCCAATTCGCCCTTGTCATAGCGCTTCTGCATGTCTTCCAGGCTGTAGACCTTGGAGATCTTGCTGGCC
This sequence comes from Thiobacillaceae bacterium, assembly GCA_041752155.1. Lineage (GTDB taxonomy): Bacteria > Pseudomonadota > Gammaproteobacteria > Burkholderiales > Thiobacillaceae > PFJX01. The sequence continues at coordinate 11,237 of JBGSHR010000264.1, forward strand.
TGGCCGGCGGAACCGAAGGCTTCGTAGCGTGCCTGGCAGATACCCGACATGGCCTTGGTGGCTTCCTTGAGGAATTTGCGCGGGTCGAAGTTGGCCTTGTTCTCCGCCAGGTGCTTGCGGATGGCGCCGGTGGAGGCCATGCGCAGGTCGGTGTCGATGTTCACCTTGCGCACGCCGTTCTTGATGCCCTCGACGATCTCGGACACCGGCACGCCGTAGGTCTGGCCCATGTCGCCGCCGTAGCTGTTGATGATGGCGAGCCAGTCTTCCGGCACCGAGGAGGAGCCGTGCATGACCAAATGCACGTTGGGGATGCGGGCGTGGATCTCCTTCACCCGGTCGATGCGCAGCACCTTACCGGTGGGCTTCTGGGTGAACTTGTAGGCGCCGTGGCTGGTGCCGATGGCGATGGCCAGGGCGTCCACCTTGGTCTTGGAGACGAAATCGGCGGCCTCGTCGGGATCGGTCAGCAGAGCGGAATGATCCAGCACGCCTTCGGCGCCGTGGCCGTCTTCCTCACCGGCCTTGCCAGTTTCCAGGGAACCCAGGCAGCCCAGTTCGCCTTCCACGGACACGCCGCAGGCATGGGCCAGTTCGGCCACGTGGGCGGTGGTGGCGACGTTGTATTCGTAGGTGGACGGGGTCTTGCCGTCGGTGCCCAGGGAGCCGTCCATCATCACGGAGCTGAAGCCGGACTGGATGGAGCGGAAACAGATGCTGGGGGAGGCGCCGTGGTCCTGGTGCATACACACGGGGATCTGCGGATATTGCTCGATGGCGGCCAGGATCAGGTGGCGCAGGAAGGGCTCGCCAGCATAGGAGCGGGCGCCGGCGGAGCCTTGCAGGATCACCGGGCTGTCGCAGGCGGCAGCGGCCTGCATGATGGCCTGGACCTGCTCCATGTTGTTGACGTTGAAAGCGGGCAGGCCATAGCCGTTCTCGGCGGCGTGGTCCAGCAGTTGACGCAGGGAAATGAGAGCCATCTGGGAATCTCCTGTAGGTTAGGAATTAGGATTTTTTGCGTTCGCCGACGCAGACGATCTTCATGGTGTTGGTGCCGCCGGGCTTGCCGATGGGCTCACCGATGGTCAACAGAATCAAGTCGCCGTTGCGCACCGCGCCACGCCGGCGAAGTTCATCTTCCGCCTCGGCGAGGAGTTGGTCGCGCTCGTGGGTGGAGGGCTGAAAATTGACGGGATAGACGCCGCGAAACAGGGTGACTTTTCTACGGGTTTCGACTTCCGGCGTCAAGGCATAGATCGGCACGTGGGTGCTGATACGGGACATCCACAAAGCCGTTGAGCCGGACTGGGTCATGGCGGCGATGGCCTTGATATTCAGGTGCTTGGCGGTAAAGGCCGCCGACATGGCGATGGCCTCGTCCACCCGCAGGAAACCCTGGTCGAGAAATTTCCCGCCCAGGGTGGAGTCGTATTCCTTCTCCGCCTCCAGGCACACCCGGTTCATGGCGGAAATGGCCTCCACCGGATATTGCCCGGCGGCGGTCTCGGCCGAGAGCATGACCGCATCGGTCCCGTCCAGCACCGCGTTGGCCACGTCGGACACTTCGGCCCGGGTGGGAATGGGGCTGGTGATCATGGACTCCATCATCTGGGTCGCGGTGATCACCACCTTGTTGCGCTCCCGCGCCATGCGGGTCATGCGCTTCTGCAGGGCGGGCACGGCGGCGTCGCCCACTTCCACGCCCAGGTCGCCGCGCGCCACCATGATGGCGTCGGAGGCGTCGAGAATCTCTTCCAGGGCTTCGATGGCCTCGGCCCGTTCGATCTTGGCGACGATCCAGGCCTTGCCGCCGGCGGCGCGCAGGATCTCGCGCGCCTGCTGGATGTCCGCCGCGGAGCGGGGAAAGGACACGGCCAGGTAATCCGCCTTGAGCAGGGCGGCGGTCTTGATGTCGCCGATGTCCTTCTCGGTCAGCGCCGAGGCCGACAGGCCGCCACCCTTGCGGTTGATGCCCTTGTTGTTGGACAGCACACCGCCCTGGATCACCTTGCAGTGGACCTCGTCGCCCCGGACCTCTTCCACCCACATCTCGATGCGGCCGTCGTCCAGCAAGAGGGTGGCGCCGCGCGCCACGTCCTTCACCAGCTCTTTGTAATCCAGGCCGACCCGCTCCTGGTCGCCCAGCGCGCAAGTGGCGTCCAGGATGAACAGGTCGCCCGGCTGCAGGGTGATCTTGCCGTCCTTGAACTTGCCGATGCGGATCTTGGGGCCTTGCAGGTCCACCAGCACGCCCACGGCGCGGCCTCGGGTCTTGGCCAGGGAGCGCACCAGTTCACAGCGTTGTTGATGTTCCTCGGGCTTGCCGTGGGAGAAGTTGAGGCGGACGACGTCCACCCCCGCCTCGATCATCTTGTCCAGCACCTTGGGGTCGGTACAGGCAGGGCCGAGGGTGGCGACGATTTTGGTTCTGCGGAGCATGATTTTTGGGGGGGAAGGCTATCCGGAAACGGGAAACGCCGATCGGCGCTCCGCCCCGCTTGCTCTTTCCCGTTTCCTTTTTCGTTAGCCCGCTGCCCGCTGTTCCAGGATCGCCACGGCGGGCAATACCTTGCCCTCCAGGTATTCCAGGAAGGCGCCGCCGGCGGTGGAGATGTAGGACACCTTGTCGTAAATGTCGTACTTCTGGATGGCGGCGATGGTGTCGCCACCGCCGGCCAGGGTGAAGGCCTTGGTGTTGGCAATGGCCATGGCGATGGCTTTCGTGCCTTCGCCGAACTGGTCGAACTCGAACACGCCGACGGGGCCATTCCACACCACGGTGCCGGCCTTCATGATGATGTCCACCAGTTCCTGGGCAGACTTGGGGCCGATGTCGAAGATCATGTCGTCGTCAGTCACGGCGCCGGCATCCTTGGTCACAGCGGGCTCGTTGGCGTCGAACTGCTTGCCGCACACCACGTCCACGGCGATGGGGATGGTGGCGCCACGGGCGGTCATCTTGCTCATCAGGGCCTGGGCGGTGGGCACCAGATCGTGTTCACACAGAGACTTGCCCACGTTCTTGCCAGTGGCGGCCAGGAAGGTGTTGGCGATGCCGCCGCCCACCACCAGTTGTTCGCACTTCTCGGACAGGGCCTCCAGCACGGTCAGCTTGGTGGAAACCTTGGAACCGCCGACGATGGCGACCATGGGGCGGGCCGGGTTGGCCAGGGCCTTGTCCAGGGCTTCCAGTTCCTCGGAAACCAGCTTGCCGGCGCAGGCGGTGGGGGCGTACTGGGCGATACCGTAGGTGGAGGCCTCGGCACGGTGAGCGGTACCGAAGGCGTCCATGACGAACACATCGCACAGGGCGGCGTATTTCTTGGCGGTCTCTTCGACGTTCTTCTTCTCGCCCTTGTTGACGCGGCAATTTTCCAGCAGCACCACCTCGCCTTCGGCCACGTCGAAACCACCGTCGACCCAATCCTTGATCAGGCGCACGGGCTTGCCCAGCTTGGCGGACATGACGTCGGCCACGGGCTGCAGGGAGACTTCGGGAGCCCATTCACCCTCGGTGGGACGGCCCAGGTGGGAGGTAACCATCACCTTGGCGCCGGCCTTCAAGGCATGCTCGATGGTGGGCATGGAGGCGGTGATACGGGCATCGGACGTAACCTTGCCGTCCTTGACGGGGACGTTCAGGTCGGCACGGATGAACACACGCTTGCCCTTCAGGTCGAGGTCGGTCATGCGGAGGAACTTGGCCATGGAATTCTCCTGGATGGTTAAGTGGTAAGGGATAAGAGACTTATGCCTTACAACTCAAAAGGGGATGGAAGCGTAGCGGACCGGGGGCGGGGAAGATGCCTCCCCGCCCCCGGTTTACCGGCTAGTTACTTGGCGACGTGTTCCACCAAGCGCAGCATGTTGCAGGTGTAGCCGTACTCGTTGTCGTACCAGGCCACGACCTTGACGAAGGTGCTGTCCAGGGCGATGCCGGCCTCGGCGTCGAAGGTGGAAGGCGCGCTGTTGCCGACGAAGTCGGTGGAGACCACCTTCTCGTTGGTGTAGCCCAGCACGCCCTTCAGATCGCCTTCAGAAGCGGCCTTCATGGCCTTGCAGATGTCCTCGTAGGCGGCTTCCTTGTTCAGCTCCACGGTCAGGTCGACCACGGAAACGTCGGAGGTGGGGACGCGGAAGGCCATGCCGGTGAGCTTCTTGTTCAGCTCGGGCAACACCTTGCCGACGGCCTTGGCGGCGCCGGTGGAGGACGGGATGATGTTTTCCAGAATGCCGCGACCGCCGCGCCAGTCCTTCATGGACGGGCCGTCAACGGTCTTCTGGGTGGCGGTGGCGGCGTGCACGGTGGTCATCAGGCCACGCTTGATGCCCCAGTTGTCGTTCAGCACCTTGGCCACCGGGGCCAGGCAGTTGGTGGTGCAGGACGCGGCGGAAACGATGGCCTCGCCGGCGTACTTGGCGTGGTTCACGCCGTACACGAACATGGGAGTGTCGTCCTTGGCGGGCGCGGACTGGACCACTTTCTTGGCACCGGCCTTGATGTGGGCCTGGCAGGATTCGGTGGTCAGGAAGAAACCCGTACAGTCGATGACGATGTCGGCGCCGATCTCGTCCCACTTCAGATTGGCGGGATCGCGCTCGGCGGTCAGACGAATGGTCTTGCCGTTGACGATCATGTTGCCGCCGGAGGTGGAAACCTCACCGTTGAAACGGCCATGGACGGAGTCGTACTTCAGCATGTAGGCCAGGTAGTCGGGCTCAAGCAGGTCGTTGATACCAACCACTTCGATGCCGGGAAAATCCTTGGCAATGGCGCGGAAGGCCATGCGGCCGATGCGGCCAAAACCATTGATGCCAACTTTGATAGCCATGTCTTTGCTCCTTATTTAATAAAACAGTATCGGTAAGCGGTGTTACAGAACGCCCTTGACGGTAGCGACCACGTTCTCGACGGTGAAGCCGAATTCCTTGAACAACTCCGGCGCGGGGGGCGGACTCGCCGAAACGATCCAGGCCCACGACAGCGCCGCGCAGACCGACGTACTTCCACCAGCCGTCGGTGACGCCGGCTTCGATGGCGACCTTGTGCACGGTGGGCAGCAGCACGCTGTCCTTGTAGGCTTGATCCTGCTTGTCGAACACGTTGGTGCAAGGCATGGACACCACGCGAGCCGCGATACCGTCGGCCTTCAGGGCTTCCTGGGCCTTCATGGCCAGCTCCACTTCGGAACCGGTGGCGATCAGCACCACCTGGGCGCTGCCTTCGCAGTCGGACAGCACATAGCCGCCCTTGGCGATGTCGGCGATCTGGGCATCGCTACGCTTGATGAAAGGCAGGTTCTGGCGCGACAGGATGTGGCAGCTCGGACCGTCCTTCTTCTCGACGCTGGCGGCCCAGGCCACCATGGTTTCCATGGTGTCGCAGGGGCGCCATACGCTCATGTTGGGGATCATGCGCAGGGTGGCGGTCTGTTCCACCGGCTGGTGGGTGGGGCCGTCCTCGCCCAGACCGATGGAGTCGTGGGTGAACACATAGACCACGCGCTGCTTCATCAGGGCCGACATGCGCAGGGCGTTGCGAGCATATTCCGAGAACATCAGAAAGGTGCCGCCGAACGGGAAGATACCGCCATGCAGCGCCATGCCGTTCATGATGTGGCTCATGCCGAACTCGCGCACGCCGTAGGAGATGTAGTTGCCGCCCGGATTGCGGTGCAGGGGGTGGCAGCCGGGCCAGTTGGTCAGGTTGGAGCCGGTCAGGTCGGCGGAGCCGCCGACGCGCTCGGGCAGGGTGGAAACCAGACGCTCGATGGCCAGCTGGGAGGCCTTGCGGGTAGCCACGGTTTCGGCCTTCTCGGCGGTCAGGGCGATGGCGGCCTTGACGCGCTCGGCCCAGTCGGCGGGCAGGTCACCGTCCATGCGGCGCGTGAACTCGGCGGCTTCGGCGGGGAACAGCGCGGCGTACTCGGCGAACTTGTTGTTCCAGAGCTTCTCCAGGCCTTCACCCTTGATCTTGGCGTTCCAGCCGTCGTAGATGTCCTGGGGGATCTCGAAGGCGGGATGGGTCCAGCCCAGGTGCTTGCGGGTGGCCTCGATCTCGGCCGCGCCCAGAGCGGCGCCGTGCACGTCGTGGGTGCCTTCCGTGTTGGGCGAGCCCTTGCCGATGATGGTCTTGCAGCAGATCAGGGTGGGCTTGTCGGTGTTCTTCTTGGCTTCCTGCACGGCGGCTTCGACCGCCTCGGCGTTGTGGCCATCGACGTTGCGCACCACGTGCCAGCCGTAGGCCTCGAAGCGCTTGGGGGTGTCGTCGGTGAACCAGCCTTCGACGTGACCGTCGATGGAGATGCCGTTGTCGTCCCAGAAGGCGACCAGCTTGCCCAGGCCCCAGGTGCCGGCCAGGGCGCAGGCCTCGTGGGAGATGCCTTCCATCAGGCAGCCGTCGCCCATGAACACATAGGTATGGTGATTGACGATCTCATGGCCGGGCTTGTTGAACTCTTGGGCCATCAGTTTTTCCGCCAGGGCCATGCCCACGGCATTGGTGATGCCCTGGCCGAGGGGGCCGGTGGTGGTCTCGATGCCGGCGGTATAGCCGTACTCGGGGTGGCCCGGGGTACGGGAATGAAGCTGGCGGAACTGCTTGATGTCCTCAATGCCCAGGTCATAGCCGGTCAAGTGCAGCAAGGCGTAGATCAGCATGGAACCATGGCCGTTGGACAGCACGAAACGGTCGCGATCGGGCCACTTGGGGTTGGCCGGGTTGTGGCGCAGGTGGTGGTTCCAAAGCACTTCGGCGATTTCCGCCATGCCCATGGGGGCGCCGGGATGGCCGGACTTGGCCTTCTCGACGGCATCCATCGCAAGGGCGCGGATGGCGTTGGCGAGTTCAGTTCGGGTTGCCATGTCGTTGTTTCCTCGAAGAAATAAAGCGAATTCGTGGCCCGATGCGGGCGAAAGCTTCGATTATGTCGTAGGGGTCCAGGCAGAAGCAAGGTGAGGCAAGGGCCCAGATCCCGCGCCAGAGCGGGGGAAGAGGATGGTTTCCTTGATTTTCGCGGAGCTCAAGGGGGTGGCCGGAGAAATTAAAAATATTTTTATGTGGCCGGATACGGGCTTATGGCAAGGTTTTTTTAGGGAGACACGTCCTGGGAATGGCTGCGCGGCAAAAGTTCAGCGGCCCGACTCCTGCTCGTTTCCGGCGAGCACCCATGCCTTCCACTCGTCCAACAGTTCCGGGGTCAGGGCGGCCAGCACCGAGCGGCACCAGGGATCACCCGAGTGGAATTCCTCTCCCGCCAAGGAACAGGCCGCGCCGCCCGCCTCCTTCAGGATCAGGCAGCCGGCGGCGTAGTCCCAGAGCTTCTGGCCACCATGCAGGTAGATATGCAGGCGGCCGGCGGCGACATAGCACCAATCCAGGGTGCTGGCCCCCAGGTTGCGCTGGGAGCTGAAGGGGTGTTCGTAGGCCAGGCGCCCGGCCAGGTTGCGATCGATGCGCTTGAGTTCGATCCCCGCCATGCAACGTTGCAGTTGGGTGGGCGGCGTCTTGAGGGGCAGGCGTTCACCGTTCATGAAGGCGCCCTGGCCTTCGGTCGCGTAGAAGGCCTCATCCGCGCCGGGATCGTAGACCACACCCAAAACGCTCTTGTGATCCCGCATCAAGGCCACGGAGATGGCAAAGAAAGGCAGGCCGTTGACGAAGTTGCTGGTGCCGTCGATGGGGTCCACGCACCACAATCCCTCCACGCCCAGATCCCAGACATCGTGCTGTTCCGCTTCGGTCATTTCCTCGCCCATGACCGGGTAGGGAGCGATCTCGCGCAGACGGCGGATCAGGGCGGTCTGGGCGGCGACGTCAGCTTCGGTGAGCAGGCTGCCGTCCACCTTCCGTTCGTGGGCCACCTTGAGATAGCGCGGCATCACCTCTTCCCGGCCGACGTCGCGGCAGGCGGCGATCACCTGCTCGAGCATGGTATTGAGCTCGATCATGGGGCTATTGCCGCCACTTGATGGAGCAACCCATGCTGGAGATCTGGTCGGCGGGGCCCCGCTGGGTCTCGGCGACCTGCTTCATCGCCTCGAATAAATCGCGACGGGCGCCCTCGGCGGCGGTTTCCTTGCGGGATTCGTCCAGACGACCGCGATATTGCAATTCCAGATCACGGTTGAAACCGAAGAAATCCGGCGTGCACACCGCCTGATAAGCCTGGGCGATGGCCTGGGTTTCATCCATCACGTAAGGCATGGGGAAATCGAACTGGCGCGCCACCTGGGCCATGTTGGCAAAACTGTCCTCGGGATATTCGGCGGGATCGTTGGACATGATGGCGATGGCGCCGATGCCGTACTGCGTCAGCTCCGCCACATCGCGCACGATGCGCTGGATCACCGCCTTCACATAGGGACAGTGATTGCAGATGAACATCACCAGGAGGCCGTTGGGTCCGGCCACATCCTTGAGGGAATAGGTCTTGCCGTCCACTCCGGGCAAGGCGAAATCGCAGACGGGGGTTTGCATGCTGACCATGCCGTCACTCCCAATTGATCGAGTGGGCCGATAATACCATCCACCCGCATCCCGCTTGCCGCCCCATGCCCCGCTTCTACTACCCCTTCCCCCTGGCCGTCGGCCAGCTCGTCACCCTGCCGGATGAGGTGGCGCGCCATGCCGTGGGCGTGTTGCGCCTGCGCAGCGGCGAAGCCGTGACCCTGTTCAATGGCGACGGCCGGGAATACGCCGGCGTGCTGGA
>JBGSHR010000265.1:0-7735 GCA_041752155.1 Thiobacillaceae bacterium
GTGCACGAACTCGGCATCCGGGTGGCGGCGCGGATCGGCGCTGTAGAGGCCGGCCTGGTCGGTGAGGATGATCAGGGCATCGGCCTCGATCAGGTTGGCCACCAGGGCGCCCAGGGTGTCGTTGTCGCCCACCTTGATCTCGTCGGTGGTGACCGTGTCGTTCTCGTTGATGATGGGGATGACCCGCAGCGCCAGCAGGGTGCGCAGGGTGGTGCGGGCATTGAGATAGCGTTCCCGGTCGGCCATATCGGCATGGGTGAGCAGGATCTGGGCGGTGTGCAGGCCATGGCCGCGAAAGCTGCGCTCATAGGCCTCGATCAGCCCCATCTGGCCGACGGCGGCGGCGGCCTGCAGCTCATTCAGGGCCTTGGGGCGCTTGCTCCAGCCCAGGCGCTGCATGCCTTCGGCGATGGCGCCGCTGGACACCAGCACCACCTCCTTGCCCATCTCCGTGAGTTGGGCAATCTGCTCCGCCCACAAGGCCAGACGGGCATGATCCAGGCCGCGTCCGTCATTGGTGACCAGGCTGCTGCCCACCTTGACCACTAGGCGATGGGCCGACTGGATGACCGAAACGCTCATGATTCGCTGGTGGAAGACGGGTCGGCAGGCAATTCGGGCACCTCGGGCAATTCCGGGGTTTCAGACAATTTGGAAGCCTGGGGCAATTTGGAAACCTGGGGCAAGTCGGCAACCCGGGGCAACTCGGGGATCTGGGGTAATTCCGGAACCGGGGGCACCTCCACCTGCCGCATCTGCTCCAGGTATTCCATGATGGCAAACACCAAGGGCTGGCAGCCCACGCCGGAGATCGCGGAGATGGCGAACACCTTGCCATCCCAGCCGTAGTCCCGCACAAAATCGGCGATGCGTTGCGCCCGCTCGTCCTCGCCTATCAGGTCCGTCTTGTTGAGCACCAGCCAACGGGGCTTGGCATGGAGCTCCGGGTCGTACTTCTGCAGTTCGTTGACGATGGCATGGGCCTCCTTGACCGGATCGGCCTCCGGATCGAAGGGAGCCAGATCGACGATATGCAGGAGCAGGCGCGTGCGCGCCAGATGGCGCAGGAAGCGGTGACCCAGCCCGGCCCCTTCCGCCGCGCCCTCGATCAGACCGGGGATGTCCGCCACCACGAAACTGCGGTCCTGGTCCACGCGCACCACGCCCAGGTTGGGATGCAGGGTGGTGAAGGGATAATCCGCCACCTTGGGCTTGGCCGCGGAGATGGCGCGGATGAAGGTGGACTTGCCAGCGTTGGGCATGCCCAGCAGGCCCACGTCCGCCAGCACCTTCAATTCCATTTTCAGGCGCCGTTCCTCGCCCTGCTCACCCGGCGTGGTCTGGCGCGGGGCACGGTTGGTGCTGGTCTTGAAATGCAGATTGCCCAGGCCGCCATTGCCGCCCTTGGCCACCAGCGCCTTCTGACCATCCCGCGCCAGATCGGCCAGGAGCTCACCCGATTCCTCATCCCGGATCACCGTACCCACCGGCACCCGCAGGACGATGTCGTCGGCGCCGCGGCCGTAGCAATCGCCGCCCCGGCCGTTTTCGCCGCTCTTGGCGCGAAAGGTACGGGAATAGCGATATTCCACCAGGGTATTGATATTCCGGTCGGCCACGGCCCAGACGCTGCCGCCACGACCGCCATCACCGCCGTCAGGTCCGCCCATGGGAATGAACTTCTCGCGCCGGAACGATGCGGAACCGTTACCGCCGCTGCCGGCGATCACGTCTATTTTGACTTCGTCGATGAATTTCATGGCAGGCTACCGGATGGCAAGACCCAAAGGGAAAGATCGAGCACGATAAAACAAAAAAGCCCTATCCGAGGATAGGGCTCCTGGGTCCCGCGGTAAACGCTCAGGCGGAAACCGGAACCACGCTCACGGTACGACGCTTGTGGGGGCCCTTCACGGCGAACTGCACCACACCGTCCGCCAGGGCGAACAGGGTGTAGTCCTTACCCACGCCCACATTGGCGCCGGGATGGAACTGGGTGCCACGCTGGCGCACCAGAATATTGCCGGCGGGCACGAACTGGCCGCCATAACGCTTGACGCCCAGGCGCTTGGACTCGGAATCGCGGCCGTTACGTGAACTGCCGCCTGCTTTCTTGTGTGCCATTTTTGTCTACTCCTGTATGCCTGATCAGGCCAGGGAAATGCCGTCGATGCGGATTTCCGTGTAATTCTGACGATGCCCTTGGGTTTTGCGGTAGTGCTTACGGCGACGCATTTTGAAGATCATCACCTTCTCGCCACGGCCATGGGACAGCACGGTGGCGCGCACAGAGGCCCCAGCCACAAGGGGAGCCCCCACTTGCACGCTATCGCCGTCGGCCACCATGAGCACTTCCTTGATTTCCACCTCACCGCCAACATCGACGGACAGGCTCTCCACTTTAAGTTTGCCGCCAGCGGCCACCTTGTATTGCTTGCCACCGGTCTTGATCACCGCGTACATGCCTGCCTCCAAAACTTGGTCGATCCGGAAAACGCGGCACTTTAACAGAACCCAAACCTCATTGCAAACCAGTGTCATGGACTGTGCCATAGCGCGCTGATTTCGTTATAGTGCCGAGTCCCCCAGCTCTAGACATACGTGTGGCAACCAGCCAGGAAATCGACCACTTTCTTGCCGAAGTTGAGCGACGCGCCTACAAGCACGCCACGTTCGCCTTACAGGACCCACACGAGGCGCTGGATGTGGTCCAGAACGCCATGCTCAAGCTGGTGGAACGATACAGCGACAAACCCGTAGCGGAATTGCCCCTGCTGTTCCAGCGCATCCTTCAGAACGCCATCCACGACCATTTTCGCCGCGCCAAGGTAAGAAACTTTTGGGTCAAGCTGGTCTCCCCCTTGCTCGACAAGGATGATGCCGGCGGCGAAACCCTGGAAAGCCTGGCCACCGCCCACGTCGTCGACACCCCGGCTACGCCGGAGAATGAAACCGCCTCACGCCAGCACCTCGCCCTCATTGAACAGGCGCTGGCGGAGTTGCCGCCACGTCAACGGGAAGCCTTCCTGTTACGTTACTGGGAAGAGCTGGATGTAGCGGAAACAGCCAAAGTCATGGGATGCAGCCAGGGAAGCGTAAAAACCCACAGTTTCCGCGCCGTGAACGCCATGGCAGCCAAATTAAAGAACAAAGGCCTCAAGTCGTGAACCAAGAGGAATTCGCACAAGATCTGATTCGTGCTCTGGACGAGGGCGCTCGGGAACTGGACGCCGCTACCATAACGCAGCTGCGCGCCTTCCGGCGCGCAGCTGCGTCCGGAACCGATGCGCGCCATGCCGGGCGCGGCGCCCTGGCCTGGGCCCAGTACCGCCCTTGGTTGCCGGTGACCCTGGCGGCGGGGCTCCTGCTGCTGGGCTGGCTGACCTATCAACGCCCCCAGACGCCGGACAACGGCGACGTGGACATCCTGCTGCTGACCGAGGGCATTCCACCCCAGGCATTTGCCGACTGGAGCCTGGTCAAACGAGATTATTTGGGACAGCAATGTTTGGCTACAAATTGATCCTGGCCGTGGCCATGCTCGCCACAAGCTTCGCCTGTCCAGCAGCGGAGACGACCCCATGGCGGCAACTCAGTGCCCAGGAGCGGGGCGCCCTGGCCCCTCTGGCGCAAGACTGGGACCATTTCCCCGCCCCCCAGCAGGAACGGCTACTCAAGGTTGCCCGCGGCTATGAACGGCTCCCCCCCCAACAACAACAATTGCTTCAGGCCCGCCTGCGCGCCTGGTCACGCATGACGCCGGAACAACGCCGCATCGCCAGGGATAACTACCGCAACATTCAGACCTTGCCGAAACAAGACCAGATCCAGATCAAGCAACAATGGCTGGATTCCCTCTGCCAGGAGTTCGGCCCGACCTCAAAACCGCCGCTCTCGCCTCCCGCGCCATGAGGCCAAGACCATGAACAAGGCGGCGCTGCGCGCGCCCGCCACGCCCTCCTTGTTCAGGCGTTTCGCCTGCATGTTTTACGAGGGTCTCTTGCTTTTGGCCGTGCTGTTCGTGGCCAGCTTCCCTTTGATCGCCTTCACCCAGCACCTGCCCCCAAGCCTGGCGCGCGCCTTGCTCCAAATCCATCTATTCCTGATCGGCGGGTTTTATTTCACGCTGTTCTGGCGCAAAGGCCAGACCCTGGCCATGAAGACCTGGGGGATCCGCATGGAATCCGCCCAGGGCACTCCCATCACCCTGGGGCAGGCTTGGCTGCGCTATCTGCTCGCCTGGACGAACCTGGCCCTGCTCGGGGTGGGATGGTGGAGCAGCCTGTTCACGCCGGGGCGGCAATTCCTGCAAGACCGCCTGGCGGGGACACGCTTGGTATTGACCGCTAACGCCGCTCCATCCACCAAATCGTCCCCAACCCAGCCAGACTGAAGGCCAAGATGGGGACCATCGCCGCCACCGGCGCGGGCCAGTCCTGCAACTGGGCCACCTGGGCGGACAGCCGGTTGGCAAGATGGAATGCCAGCCCCAGCAGCACGCCCACGAGCAAGCGCCCCCCCACCCCACCCACGCGCGGGGGACGGTAGGCAAAAGCCAGGGCCAGCAACAACATGACCGGGGCGGCCATGGGATAGACGATCTTGTCCCACAGAGCGATCTGGTAGCGCCCCGAAACCTGTCGGTTTTCTTCCAGATGGTTCACATAGGCATGGAGCGTGGCGATGGACATGCGTTCGGGGGCGACCATCAGCACCGACAGGAGATCCGGCGTGATGGCCGATTCCCAGGTCTGGTCGGGCAACCGGGTGGTGCTCGTGGACTGGTCGTGGAGCTCGGTTTCGGTAACTCGATGCAAACGCCACAGCCCATCGCGCCAGTCCGCATGTTCCGCCCGGCGCACCGCAAGCAGATTGAATTCCTGATCGAAGGTATAGAGACGCAGATCCTTCAGGGAGGCGTCCGGCAGCAACTCGCGGATGTTGATGAAGGTCTGACCGTCCTTGGCCCACAGGCCGGTCTGGAACTCCCGCGCCACCACGCCGCTGGTGGCGCGGATCTTCAACTGCTGGGCCGCACGTTCTGCGTGAGGCATCACATACTCGCCCAGCAGCAAGGTGGCGAGACCGATGACCAAGCCTATCCCCATCATCCAGCCCGTCAGGCGCGCGCTCGACAGTCCGCCGGTGCGCATGACGCTGAATTCCGAAGAGATGGCCAAACGGTTCCAGGCGAACAGCCCGCCCACCAACAACGCCACCGGGCTCAGTTCATACAGCCGGGTGGGCGTATTCATACCCACGTACAACAAGGCAACCAAGGGCGTATAGGTGTCGGTATAGGCCCCCGACATCTCGCCGATCAGATCCAGGAAGGAGAACAGGCTGATCAGTGCCAGGGCGGTGATGACGGTGGATGAGAGGATCTCCCGGGCGACGTAGCGGAACAGGATGCTCATTGCGACCAAGGCCCCCGGAAGCGATGCCACATGAACAAGACCAACACCGCCAGCATGGCGCCATGCACCAGGGCAAGGCCTTCGATCGCGCTCAGCCTGGCCAGGGAAACCCAACCTTCCGACAGGCCGACAAAATTGTTGTAGGCCACATAGATGAGAATGGCGAACACCACATTGAACGAGCGCCCGGCGCGCGGATTGACGTAACTCAGCGGCAGCGCCAGGAAGGCCAGCAACAGGGCGCTCACCGGGTAACCGATGCGCCAGACGAACTCCCCCATGTTGGCCGACGTGGGGTTGGCAAACAGTGCACGCACCCCCAGCAGACGCGGCCCCATGGCCTTCTCCACATAGACTTGAGGCTGGATGCGCACGGCATAACTGGCGAAACGCCCGGTACGGAAATTCGCCTCGCCGGGAATGCCTTCATAGCGTTTACCCTGCTCCAGGACCAGGAAACGATCACCGTTTGCGTGGGTGGTGACGTGACCCTGGCGCGCCACCACCACCCCCATGCGCCCTTGCTGCTGGGTCTGGACAAAGACCTTGTCCACCCGCAGCCCGTCATCCGAGATCCCCTCCACGAAGAACACGCGCTGGCCCTGGCGATCCTCGGAAAAAGCCCCGGGCGCCAGGGTGGAAACCTCGTCCCGGGTTTCCAGAATCTGTTCGAACTCCGCCTGCTTGCGGGCGGACCAGGGAATCAACTCCAGACTGACCAGGGCGATGATCACGAACATGGGCAGGGAAAACAGCGCTACCGGGCGCATCCAGGTCAGCGGGCCGACGCCGCCCGACATCCATATCACGGCCTCGCTATCGCGCCAGGTCCGGGACAGGGTCATGAACACACCGATAAACAAGGCCAGGGACAACAACACCGGCAGGAAGCGCAACACGCCGAAACCCAGCATGGGAAGCACCGCCTCCCCGACCAGATCCCCCATGGCCGCATGGCCCAGGGTGCGCACCAATACGACCACGGCGAAGATGGAAGTCAGGGCCACGAAGGTCATGGCCGACATGGTGGCCATCTCCCTGGTCAGGGCATGGTCGAAACGTCTCATGCTTTGACTATTGCCGGACCTGCTGCCGATAATCCCGCCCTGCGCCTTGCCGCATCGTCTTATTGTTTTTTATCAGCATGGATCTCGTTTCCCGGAGGAATGAATGGAATTCAGCATTAAAAGTGGCAGCCCGGATAAGCAACGCACGGCCTGCGTGGTCGTGGGCGTATTCGAGCACCGAAAACTGAGCGGCGCAGCTGAGATCATCGACCAAATCGCGGCAGGCTATCTGTCCGACATTCTCCGGCGTGGCGACATGGACGGCAAGTCTGGCACCACCCTGCTCCTGCATAACGTACCCCAGCTGCTGGCTGAGCGAGTCTTGCTGGTGGGCCTGGGCAAGGAAGATGAATTCGGCGACAAGGCCTATCGCGATGCCGTGCGTGGCGCGGTCAAGGCCCTGGCGGATACCGGCGTCGGCGAAGCCACCCTCTATCTTGCCGAGATCCCGGTGAAACAGCGCGACCCGGACTGGAACGTGGAACAGGCCGTAATCCAGATTGAAGACGCCCAGTACCGCTTCGACCAACTGAAAAGCAAGCCGGATGACAGCAAGAAAGGCCTGCGCAAATTGACCTTGGTCACCACCCGCAAGGGCGGCCTCGCCGCGGAAAAAGCGGCGGCGGCCCGAGGCCTGGCCATCGCCGGCGGCATGAAGCTGGCCAAGGACCTGGGCAACCTGCCCGGCAACATCTGCACCCCCAGCTACCTGGCGCAGCAGGCCAAGGCCCTGGCCAAGTCCGGCAAGCTCGCCGTCCAGGTCCTGGAACGGACCCAGATCGAGAAGCTGGGCATGGGCTCCTTCCTGTCCGTGGCTAAGGGCAGCGACGAGCCACCCCGCTTCATCATCCTCGAGCACAAAGGCGGAACCAAGAAACAGAAGCCCGTGGTGCTGGTGGGCAAGGGCATCACCTTCGATTCCGGCGGCATCTCCCTCAAGCCCGCCCCGGAAATGGACGAGATGAAATACGACATGGGCGGCGCCGCCTCCGTGCTCGGCGCCATGCGCGCGGTGGCGGAACTGAACCTGCCCCTCAACGTGGTCGCCCTCATCCCCACCTGCGAAAACATGCCCTCCGGCCGCGCCAACAAACCCGGGGACGTCGTCACCAGCATGTCCGGACAGACCATCGAGGTGCTCAACACCGATGCGGAAGGCCGCCTCATCCTGTGCGACGCCCTCACCTACGCGGAGCGCCTGGACCCGGCCTGCGTGGTGGACATCGCCACCCTGACCGGCGCCTGCGTGAT
>JBGSHR010000266.1:0-6181 GCA_041752155.1 Thiobacillaceae bacterium
GGCGCGGCGACCACACGGCGGTGATCAACGGCCAGCGCGTCACCCTCACGGAAAAAGACGCGGCCCACGGCCTGATCACCGCCCGGGACTTCGGCGGCACCAAGAAATGGCGTACCTGCTACACCTCCGACGGCACCGGCCACGCCATGCTCTACACCGTCTCGGAGCGGGCCATCGCCGAGGCCATCCCGGTGCATGAGCGCAAGGAGGCCCTGGCCCTGATCCACGACGGCCAGCGCTGCCACGGCGCCGTGGTGCGGGATCTGGTCACCGGCGAGCTGTCCGCCTATCTGGCCAACGCCACGGTCATTGCCACCGGCGGCTACGGCCGTATCTACGGCGTCTCTACCAACGCCCTCATCAACGAGGGCATGGGCGCCGCCCTGGCCCTGGAAACCGGCGTGGCGCGCCTGGGTAACATGGAGGCGGTGCAGTTCCACCCCACCGCCATCGTCCCCGCCGGCATCCTGGTCACCGAGGGCTGCCGGGGCGACGGCGGCCTGCTCAAGGACGTCGACGGTTATCGCTTCATGCCCGACTACGAGCCGGATAAAAAGGAGTTGGCCTCCCGCGACGTGGTGTCCCGGCGCATGGCCGAGCACATCCGGAAAGGCAAGGGCGTGAAATCCCCTTACGGCGACCACCTCTGGCTGGACATCACCGGCCTGGGCGCGGCCCACATCGACAAGAACCTGCGCGAAGTGAAGGACATCTGCCGCTATTTTCTCGGCATCGATCCGGTCAAGGACTACATCCCGGTGCGCCCCACCCAGCATTACTCCATGGGCGGCGTGCGCACCGACTATCGCGGCGAGTCCCCCTGGCTATCCGGCCTGTTCGCCTGCGGCGAGGCGGCCTGCTGGGACATGCACGGCTTCAACCGCCTGGGCGGCAATTCGGTGGCGGAGACCGTGGTGGCAGGCATGCTGGTGGGGGAATACGTGGCCGACTTCTGCCAGTCGGCGGCGGGGGACCAGACCCTGTCCACCGCCCTGGCGCGGGACTTCCTGGCGCGGGAGCAGGCCGCCTTGCAGACCCTGGTGGCCCGCCCCGGCAGCGAGGACGCCGTGGCCATCCGCAAGCGTATGGAAGCCATCATGACCGAGCAGGTGGGCTTGTTCAGGAATGGCCCGGACCTGGAGGCCGCCGTGGCGGAACTGCAGGACCTGTTGCGGCGCAGCCAGCAGGTGGGGGTGCGCGGCCCGGGCCTGGATGCCAACCCGGAACTGGTACTGGCCTACCGTTTGCCGCGCATGCTCAAGCTGGCCATCACCGTGGCCCTGGGGGCACTGAATCGCACGGAAAGCCGGGGTGCCCATTACCGCGAGGACTACCCGGCGCGCAACGACCGGGACTGGCTCAACCGCACCCTGGCCTGCTGGCATGAGGGCGACGCCTTGCCTTCCCTGGACTACGAGTCCCTGGACGTGGAACACATGGAACTGCCGCCGGGTTTTCGCGGCTACGGCGCCCGGAACATCATCGAACATCCCCAGGCGGCCGAGCGCCAGGCCCAGGTGGACGAGCTGCGCGAGGCCCACCGGGACCGCCACAAGCTGCAGCCCGCCCTCATGTCTTTCAAGCAACTCCTGCCCAAGCGCTACCGGGGCCGCAACGCCCGGTTGGATGAGCCTCTGCCATGAGCGAGCTGCGTCAAACCCTCCCAGGCTCGCATGGCACTAAGTTAAGGCTGTCCGTGTTTTTCTCCCTTCTCCCGCAGGCGGGATACCCAGCGACTAGGCTGGCGTCTTTTGCCAGCCTAGTCGAATGGCTAGTTGTTTCACCAGAAGGGCTGGGGATGAGGGGCTTGGCAAACGTGGCCATGGCGGCCCCCCCCTCACCCCGACCCCCTCCCGCTTGCGGGAGAGGGGGAAGTGCCCCTCCTAGCCTTGATTTCAAGCCATTGCCCGCCGCACATCGCCCGGCCGACCATGCCTAGAACCCTCACCTTCCAGATCTTCCGCCACAACCCCCGGGACCCGGCCAGCCAGCCCCGCATGCAGAGCTATGCGCTGGACGAGACCCCGGGCATGACCCTGTTCATCGCCCTCACGCGCATTCGCGAGGAGCTGGACCCCTCCCTCAACTTCGATTTCGTCTGCCGCGCCGGCGTGTGCGGTTCCTGCGCCATGGTCATCAACGGCCGCCCGGGCCTGGCCTGTCGCAGCCTCACCGCCGCCGGCCCCGAGCGCATCAGCCTTCATCCGCTGCCCGGTTTCGAGCTGATCGGCGACCTGTCCGTGAATACCGGCAAGTGGATGCGGGCCATGAGCGAACGTCTGCAAACCTGGATCCACCTGCAGGAAGAGCCCGACCTGGATGCCATGGAGGTGCCCATGGAGCCGGAACTGGCCGAGGCCATCTACGAGCTGGACCGTTGCATCGAATGTGGCTGCTGCGTGGCCGGTTGTGGCACGGCCCAGATGCGGCCGGATTTCGTCGCCGCCGTGGGCCTCAACAAGATCGCCCGTTTCCGCCTGGACCCGCGCGATGCCCGTAGCGATGCGGACTTCTATGAGCTTGTGGGCGACGAGACCGGGGTGTTCGGCTGCATGAGCCTGCTGGGCTGCCACGACGTGTGTCCCAAGGAACTATCCCTGCAGACCCAGATCGCCTACCTGCGCCGCGCCATGGCGCGCCAGGGCCTGTGATCGGACGCCTTTGAGCCGGTTCCGCGAAACCCGGGAGGATGCGCTGCTCAACGGTGAGAGCGTCTCCTTCCTGTTGCGCCGCAGTCCCCGCCGCCGCACCCTGGGTCTGCGCGTGAGCGAGGCGGGAGAGGTGGTGGTGAATGCGCCTCTGCGTCTGCCCCTGGGGGATATCCATGGTTTCTTGCACAAGCATGCGGTATGGCTGGAGCTGCGCCGCCGGGAGGCGCGCGCGCGCGTCTTTCATTGGCAGGCGGGGGCCAGCCTGCCTTACCTGGGCGGCGTGTTGACCCTGTCCATCGTGCCGCGACCGGGCAAGCCCCAGGTATGGCGCGAAGGGGGGAGCCTGATATGCACGGCCCTGCCGGATCAGGTGGAGGCCGCGGTGCTGCAGTGGTATCAGCGCAACGCCCGCGTCCTGTTGGCCGAACGTCTGGCCCACTGGTCGGCGGTGGCGGGGCGGGCCACGCTTCCGTCCCTGCGTTTGTCCAATGCCCGCACCCGCTGGGGCAGCTTGTCGGCCAAGGGCGTGGTCAGCCTCAACTGGCGCCTGATCAAGGCGGAGGCGGCGGATATCGACTACGTCATCTGCCATGAATTGGCCCACTTCCGACAGCGCAACCATTCCCCCGCCTTCTGGCGCGAGGTGGAGACCCTGTTCCCGACCTGGGAGACAGTCCGCCGCCGCTTGCGGGACAATGGCCGCCTTTATTTCCAGTTCTGACCAGGGGGTGCCATGGATATTCCCGCTTGGGTGCACGCTTTGTTTCGCAGCATCGATGCCCGCGACGCCGACGCGTTCGCGTCTTATCTCACGCCCGAGGCCAGGTTCCGCTACGGCAGCCAGCCGGCGGTGGACGGCCAGTCGGCGATCCGTGCCCACGTGGCCGGCTTCTTCGCCGGCCTGGAGGGGCTGCGCCATGAACTGGCGGGCTTCTGGTGGGGGGAGCAGGGACGTACCTGTTTCGTCCAGGGCGAGGTGACCTATACGCTGCCGGGCGGCGCTTGCGTCAGCCTGCCCTTCGCCAATCTGCTGCATATGCAGGGCGATAAAGTGGGCGAATACCTGATCTATGCCGACCCGAGCCCATTGTTCGCCCCGGCCTGAAGGGTGGGCAAGGGCAGGGCGCGTTATTCCAGAGGAGTGTTGTTCATGCGTATGTTGCACACCATGTTCCGGGTCGGCGACCTGGACCGTTCCATAGAGTTCTATACCCAGGTGCTGGGCATGCGCCTGTTGCGCCGCAAGGACTATCCCGAGGGCAAGTTCACCCTGGCCTTCGTCGGTTACGGCGACGAGTCGGATCACACCGTGCTGGAGTTGACCCACAACTGGGGCGTGGACAAGTACGAGCCGGGCACGGCCTTCGGCCACATCGCCATCGAGGTGGACGATGCCGCCCGGGCCTGCGCGGCGGTGGAACAGAAGGGCGGCAAGGTCACCCGCCCCGCCGGTCCCATGAAGCACGGCAGCACGGTGATCGCCTTCGTCGAGGACCCGGACGGCTACAAGATCGAGTTCATCCAGAAGGGCAGCCGGGGTGTTTGAGTACTTCCCCTGTGGGTCGGCCTTCAGGCCGACAAAAATGGCGTCGCCCTGAAGGGCGGCCCACAAAACCGCCGTCCATCCTTGCTCCCCTGGCTGCGCCCCGATGCCCCGTTCCCACCCCTGGAACGGGCCCTGGCCGAACCCAACGGCCTGCTGGCGGCGGGCGGAGATCTCTCCGTGGCGCGCCTGCTGGCGGCCTATCGGCGCGGCATTTTTCCCTGGTTCAGCCCGGGCGAACCCATCCTGTGGTGGGCGCCGGACCCGCGCATGGTTCTGTTTCCGGACGAATTCAAGCTGTCCCGTTCGTTAAAGAAACGCCTGGCCCGTGCCGATTATGAAGTGCGGGTGGACACGGCGTTCACCCGGGTGATGCAGGCCTGCGCCGAGCCCCGGGACGGGGCCGGCGGCACCTGGATCAGTCCCACCATGATCGCGGCCTACACCGCATTGCATGAGGCGGGTTATGCGCACTCGTTTGAAACTTGGATCGACGGCGAACTGGCGGGCGGCCTGTACGGCGTCGCCCTGGGCCGGGCGTTCTTCGGCGAGTCCATGTTCGCGCGCCGGAGCGACGCCTCCAAGATTGCATTGGCCCATCTGGTGCGCCACTTGCGGGTCCAGGGCTTCGGCGTGATCGACTGCCAGATGAACACCCGCCACCTGGCCTCCCTGGGGGCCCGGGAGATTCCCCGCGCCGACTTCGCCGCCCTGTTGGATCGTTTTTGCGTCGCGCCGGGTCTGATGGGTTCCTGGACCTGGTGCTATACCCATCCTTGCCCGCCATGAACCACCAACTGTTGATTCACCTCAGAGGCACAGAGACACAGTGAAAAACAGGGGACGCCCCCTTGCCGCTTGCACGCACCCAGTGGGTAAGCGCGTGAAATTTGTACGTGATAACGCCAGGTTTTCTCTGTGCCTCTGTGGTGAACCGCCTTTTCAGGAGATGAGTTTCCCCCGATGAGCTCGCTCAAAGAACTTCCTCTCTTCCGCCTCCAGTTCTATCTGACGGCGCCTTATCCATGCAGCTATCTGGAAGGCCGCATGGCCCGCTCCCAGGTGGCGGCGCCGGGCAGTCTGGTGGATACGGCGGTCTACAGCGAACTGGTGCACATGGGTTTCCGCCGCAGCGGCCAGCACGTCTACCGGCCCCATTGCGATGCCTGCCGGGCTTGCACGCCGGTGCGCATCGCCGTGGCGGATTTCACCCTGAACCGGGCCCAGCGCCGTTGCCAGGCCCGCAATCAGGATCTGGAAATGCAGCTGAAACCCCTGGCCTTCGAAGAGGCCCATTACCGTCTTTACCGCCGCTATCAGATCGCGCGCCACGCCGGCGGCGGCATGGACCAGGACGACCGGGAGCAGTACCGCAGCTTCCTGCTGCAAAGCCGCATCGACAGCGCCCTGGCCGAGTTCACCCTGAACGGCGAGGTGGTGATGGTGGCCCTGGTGGACCGCCTGCTGGACGGCTTGTCCGCCGTTTATACCTTCTTCGATCCGGACTTGGAAAAGCGCGGCCTGGGGGTGTTCGGCGTGCTCACCCAGATCCGCCTGACCCGGGAGATGGGGCTGCCCTATCTGTATCTGGGCTACTGGATCGCCGACTGCCGCAAGATGGCCTACAAGCGCGCCTACCAGCCGCTGGAGGCATTGCGGGACCGGCAATGGCAAAAACTGGAAAGCGACACAATGGAGTCCAACCGTGGCTGAACTGCCCGATGCCGTGGAACAGGTGCTGCGCATTCACGCCCCGTTCATTCATGCCGTGGTACGCGCCTTGAACGATCGCAGTCAGTTGCCGGAATTGATGCAGACCCTGGCGGCGGCCGAGCAGCAAGGCTGGGCTCGCTTGGCGGAGGCCTTGCGCCACATCGTTGCCGGCCGGCGCGACGCCTCCATCAAGCTGGGTCTGGACGAGGAGGACCGCATCGTCGTCGACGCCGTGTTGCGCGGCCTGGACAACCCCGCCAGCCTGCCGCCCCTG
>JBGSHR010000267.1:0-8800 GCA_041752155.1 Thiobacillaceae bacterium
GCCCGTGCCCACCACCGCCGGCACGCCCAGCTCCCGGGCGACGATGGCGGCGTGGCAGGTGCGTCCGCCCCGGTTGGTGACGATGGCGGAGGCCCGCTTCATGACCGGCTCCCAGTCCGGGTCGGTCATCTCGGCGATGAGCACGTCGCCGGGCTGCACCTCGTGCATCTGGGCCAGGTCCTTGATGATCCGGGCCGGGCCCTGGCCGATCTTGCTGCCGATGGCGCGGCCGTGGGCGATGACCGGGCCTTTTTCCAGCAGTTTGAAGCGGGTCTGCACATTGCCGTCGCGGGATTTCACGGTCTCGGGCCGGGCCTGGAGGATGTAGAGCTTGCCGTCCAGGCCGTCACGGCCCCATTCGATGTCCATGGGGCGGCCGTAGTGGGCCTCGATGGTCATGGCGTAGCGGGCCAGTTCCAGCAGTTCGTCGTCGGTGAGGGCGAACTGCTGACGCAGATGGACAGGCACGTCCTCCACCCGGGTGGAACGCTCCGCCACGGACTCGCCGGTGAACACCATGCGGATGGCCTTCTCACCCAGCTTCTTGCGCACCACGGCGCGCTTGCCTTCGGCCAGCTTGGGCTTGTGCACGTAGTACTCGTCGGGATTGACCGAGCCCTGCACCACGGTCTCGCCCAGGCCGTAGGCGGCGTTGATGAACACCACGTCGCGGAAGCCGGATTCGGTGTCCATGGTGAACATGACGCCGGCGGCGCCCAGGTCGCAGCGCACCATGCGCTGGATGCCGGCGGACAGGGCGACGAGCTCATGGGCGAAGTGGTGGTGCACCCGGTAGGAGATGGCCCGGTCGTTATAGAGTGAGGCGAAGCAGAGCCGCACCGCGTCGATCAGGTTGCCGGCGCCCTGGATGTTGAGATAGGTCTCCTGCTGGCCGGCGAAGGAGGCATCGGGCAGATCCTCGGCGGTGGCGGAGGAGCGCACGGCGAATTGCAGGTCTTCCCCCGCCTCGGCGCACATCAGGCGGTGTTCGTGGCGGATGCCCTGCTCCAGGGCGGCGGGCAGCGGCACCGCCATCATCCAGGCGCGGATTTCACGGCCGGCTTCGGCCAGGGCTTGGGTGTCGTCCACGTTCAGGGTGGAAAGTCTGGCAACGATGCGATCGGCCAGTCCGTCCTGGGCCAGGAAGGCGCGGAAGGCATCGGCCGTGGTGGCGAACCCGCCGGGGACGCGGACCCCCTTTTCGCTCAGGTTATGAATCATTTCGCCGAGGGAGGAATTCTTGCCCCCGACCTTGTCCACGTCGTGCATGGACAGTGTTTCAAAGCGCGCGATATAGTCCATTTCCATCCTCGAGTTGATGAAGCGCCGCTTCCATCTCCCCATGACACCCGCGCGTCCGGTCTTCTTCATCTCCGACCACACCGGCATCACCGCCGAGATCATCGGCAAGAGCCTGCTATCGCAATTTCCCGGCGAAGCGTTCGCTACGGTGAGTTTACCCTTCGTCGATTCGCTGGAAAAAGTGAATCTCGCGGTGCAGCAAGTGCGCGATGCCTGGCGCGCCTCGAACATCAAGCCCATGGTGTTTTCCACCCTCACCGACCCGGGTGCGCGGGCGGCATTGGATGCCTGCGGCGCCGTGGTCATGGACATCTACGGCCATTTCCTGGGCCTGATGATCGGCGAGATCGGCTATTTTCCCCAGCCTTTGCGCGGCCAGTTCCACGGCATGGCGGACCCCAACTCCTACCGTTCCCGCATCGACGCGGTGAACTTCGCCCTGGCGGCGGACGATGGTCTGGGGCCGGAAAAATACGACCGGGCGGATGTGATCCTGGTGGGGGTTTCCCGCAGCGGCAAGACCCCCACCTCCCTGTATATGGCCATGCAGTACAGCCTGTGCGTGGCCAACTACCCACTCACCCCGGAAAACTTTGAACAGCCCGGCCTGCCCAGGTCCCTGCAGGCCTACCGAGGCAAATTGCGCGGCCTGACCCTGGCGCCGGAACGGCTCGCCCAGATCCGCTCGGAGCGGCGCCCAAACAGCGCCTATGCCGCCCTGGAAACCTGCCGGCAGGAAGTGAAGCAGGCGGAGCTGCTGATGCAGAGCGAGGGCATTCCCGTCGTCGATTCCTCCCACCGCTCGGTGGAAGAGATCGCCGCCCTGATCAAACACTCCCTGAAGAATCTCGGCTGACTAGCCGCCCAGCTGGCGCACCCGTTCGAACAGACAGACCGCGGCGGCGGTGGCTACGTTGAGAGATTCCACCCGACCCGGCATGGGAATGGCGAAGGGGTGGGCCACTTGCCGCACGGCCGGCGACAGCCCGGACCCCTCGTTGCCGAAGGCGAAGCCCACCGGTCCCGCCAGGTCAAGTTCGAACAGGCTGGCCGGGGCGCCCAGGGTGGCGGCGTAAACCGGGCCCGGGAAGGCGGCGATGCAGGCCGGCAGATCCGCGGCTTCGTGGATATGCAGCAGAAAGTGGGCGCCCTGCCCGCCCCGCAGACACTTGGGCGACCAGGCCTCGGTGCTGCCCTTGGACAGGAATAGCGACTGCACGCCGGCGGCGGCTGCCACGCGCAGAATCGCCCCCAGGTTGCCCGGGTCCTGGATGTCTTCCAGCAGGACGACGAACTCGCCCTCCCCCATCTGTGCCGCCGTTTGGGTATCGATGACGGCGAGGATGCCGGTGGGGGTTTCCACCGGCGAGAGCTGGGCGAACAAGGTGTCGCTCAGGATCAGGGCCGGTACTTGCGGTAGGCGCTGGCCCCAGGAGGCCAGCAGCTCGGTCGCCCCGCTCTCGGCAAAGACCCAGCGGCGGATTGGGACATCGGCCGCCAGCGCGGCCTCGATCAGATGGGCGCCATCCAGCAGGGTTTGCGCGGACTGCCTGCGCGCACGCCGATCGGTGGCCAGGCCCAGCAGCTCACGGTAGACCGGGTTATCTCGGGAGGAGATGGACTTCACGGACATTGGCCGATGGCGCCTTCCCCGCAGACCCGTCCATCCGGCCAAACCGCCTTGTCCAGCCGCGCGCCATTCAAGCGTGTTCCCTCCATGGCAACACCCGCCAGGATGGCATAGCGCACGTCGGCCCCGCTCAGATCGGCGCCGGTGAGATCGGCGCCGGTGAGGTCGGCGCCGATCAACACCACGCCGCGCAGATCCGCATTGCGCAGGCTGGCCTGCTTGAGCAAGGCATAGCTCAAATCGGCTCGGGTCAACTTGGCGGCGTCCAGACGCACTCGCTCCATGCGGGCGTTGTGGATATGGACATTGGAAATATCGACACCCTGCTTGTCGCAGCCGCTCCAATTGACGCCATCCGCGGCGGGGGCTGCACAGTTGGCAGCCAGGCTGATGCCGGTCTCGATGGGCGTGTCCTCCTGCTGACCGAACCAAACCATGGCGCCGATGCCGGCCAGCACGACCAAGGCGAGTATGGCGATCACGGGCGAGCTGCGTTGCGTCTGGGCAGAGCGGACCAGTTCATCCGTGCGGACTTGATCTTTGGAAACCGCCAGCCGGGCCTTGTCGTCCTGCGCCAGATCGTGGGGCAGCGGGTGCTCCAACTCGCCTTCCCCATGCCGCCACCGCTTACGTGCCTGTTCCCGCTCGGCCAGCCAGACCCTTTGCTCTTCCGCATGCACCCGGAAGTGATCGGATTCGCTCAATTCGAACTGACCGCTTTCCAGAATGGTCAGCCAATCGTGTTCATTCAGGCTGATTTCCCATTCCGGCGTCACCTCGCCGAGGCCCAGCATTTCCTTGATCTGAGGGACGGGAAAGGGGCCGATGACAGTGTTGTCGTGGCGGAGAAACCAGAGGGGCTGGGTCATGTGCCTGCCTGTTGTGGAACTGCGCGGATTGTCCACACTGCGGACATAAAAAAAAAGCCCGGTCGGGGAAGACCGGGCGAAATCCACCAATGAAGGAGGATGGAGGAGACGACACTAAAAACGTTTAACGGAGTAAACGTTGAGATCAGCGTCATAAGCATTTTCTAATATTCCAAAGTACCGCACAACCATAAACTAACAGCTCATGCGCCTAGGTCGGGCTATCCTTGTAAGCGTCGTAATTGCGCAACACCCTGCTCGATGCCCGCTTCGAAAATCCATGGAAACTGATCCAGCGGCCCTAACTCCGGGCCTTCCAGGCAGTCACCCCAGCCCATATTCCACATCCCTCACCTCACCCTCGGCAAGCAACCATGAATGACATGACCCCCTCCCAAATCCGAACCTTGGCCTTGGTTGGCCATGGTGGTTCCGGCAAAACCACACTCATCGAAGCCATGCTTGCCCAAGCCGGAGCCATCCCGGCCGCTGGCTCTGTGGAAAAACAGAACACGGTCTGCGATTACGACCCGCTGGAAAAAGAGCATCTGCACTCCATCAAGTTGGCCATCGCCCATCTGCATCACCAGGACACCCTGATCCATGTGCTGGACACGCCGGGCTATCCGGATTTCATGGGCCAGGCCTTGTGCGCCCTGGATGCGGTCGAGACGGTGGTGGTGGTGATCGACGCCAAGAAAGGCATCGAGCTGACCGCCCACCGCATGATGCATTGGGCCCAGACCCGCAAGCTGTGCCGCATGATCGTCATCAACAAAATTGATGCCCCGGAGGTGAATCTTCCCGGGCTGCTGGCCGAGATCCAGACCGCCTTCGGCAAGGAATGCCTGCCGATCAACCTGCCGGCTGGCGGCGGCAGTCGAGTGACGGATTGCTTCTTCAATCCAGGTGGCGAATCGGACTTCCTCTCGGTGGCGGAGGCCCATGGCGCTCTGGTGGATCAGGTGGTGGAGATGGACGAAGCCTTGATGGCGATCTATCTGGAACAGGGCAGCATCACGCCCGAGCAGCTGCACGCCCCCTTCGAGCAGGCATTGCGGGACAACCACCTGGTGCCGGTCTGTTTCGCCTCGGGCCGCACCGGCGCGGGGGTCCCCGAACTGCTGGATCTGGCGGTGCGCCTGCTGCCTAACCCCGGCGAGGGCAATCCGCCCCTGTTCATCAAGGGCGAGGGCGAACAGGCGCAACAACTGCGCGCCGAGCCGGACCCCGGCAAACACGTGCTCGCCCATGTATTCAAGGTGGAAATGGACCCCTACATCGGCAAGATCGCCGCCTTCCGCGTACACCAGGGCACCGTGACCGCCGATTCCCAGCTCTACATCGGCGAGCAGCGCAAACCGTTCAAGGCCGCCCACCTGTTCCGCGTGCTGGGCAAGAAGCTGGAGCCGGTGGCGGCCTGCATCCCGGGCGACATCTGCGCCGTCACCAAGGTGGAAGAGATCACCTTCGACTCGGTCCTGCACGACGCGCCGGAAGACGACCACATCCACATGACGCCGCTGGACTTCCCCCACGCCGTGTTCGGTCTGGCGATCCGCACCAAGAAACAGGCCGATGCCGCCAAGCTGGCGGATGTGCTGCACAAGCTGGTGGCCGAGGACCCGGCGCTGCTGGTGGAACATGATGCCACCACCCACGAAGCGGTGATTCGCGGCTTGGGCGAGACCCACCTCAAGCGCATCTTGGAGAAGATGCGTGAGCAGTTCCGCCTGGAGGTGGAAACCCACCCGCCCTCAATCCCCTACCGGGAGACGGTGACCCAGCCGGCCGAGGGCCATCACCGCCACAAGAAACAGACCGGGGGTGCGGGGCAATTCGGCGAGGTGTTCCTGCGCATCGAGCCCCTGGCGCGCGGCGCCGGCTTCCAGTTCGTCGATGCGGTGAAGGGCGGGGTCATCCCCGGCACCTTCATCCCCGCCGTGGAAAAAGGCGTCAGGCTGGCCATGCAGGCCGGCAGCGTGGCCGGCTACCCCATGCAAGACATCCGCGTCACGGTGTACGACGGCAAAGACCATCCGGTGGACGGCAAGGAGATCGCCTTCGTCACCGCTGGCAAGAAGGCCTTCCAGGACGCCGCCGCCAAGGCCGCGCCCATCGTGCTGGAACCCATCGTCAATGTGGAATTGGCCACCCCCGAGAGTTCGGTGGGCGATGTGAGCGGCGACCTGTCCAGCCGGCGCGGCCAGATCACAGGACACCAGAGTGGCCGCAGCGGCATGATGACCCTGACTTGCCAAGCCCCCCTGGCCGAGCTGGACAACTTCCAGTCCCGGCTGAAGTCACTGACCGGCGGGCAAGGCTCTTACACCCTGGAATTCAGCCACTACGAACCGATCCCGCCCCAGCTGCAACAGCAGATGGCGGCCGAGCACAAGCCGGAACAGGACGAGCAGTAACGCCCCCTCCCCAGCTAGCCCGGAGTTTCCCGGGCTAGCTGGGCAAGTTGTCAGGAAGCGAGTTGCCGACGCACCTCGATTTCTGCATGGACCCAGTCTTCATGCTCGTTCCCCGCCACGAAGCCGCGACTCATCGCGCGGTAATAGGCGGCGATGGCGATCATTTGGTGCAATTGATCCGGACTGGGGGCGGAAGTGGTTTGTGCTGCTCCCGAAGAGGTTTTCCGCGCCCGAGGCTTCTTGGCTTCGACCGTGGTCGCAGCGGCCTTTGTGGCCGCCGGCTTTTCCACCTTGGGCGTGCTGGCGGGAGCCTTCACCGCAGTCGTTTTTTTAGTCTTGGCAACGCTGCTGGTACTCGCTGGGGCCGGCTTGGTCTTGGCGCTGCTTGCCGGCGCTTTCTTGGCCGCGGGCTTAGGCGTTGCTGCCGGAGCGGGAGACGCTTTCACAGCCGCCGGTTTTTTTGCTTTGGCCGCTGTGCTGGCTTTGACTACTGCCGGCTTGGCCGGTTTGTCCGCGGGATCCGTCATGGTGCTACCTCCTGTTGTGTTAGGCATTGCAATAGTAAATCTGGTGTTGTTACAGAATTCGATGTCTTAAATGATAGGCTGGATTTCAGCCTTCCTACCATCACTTTCCTTGGGCGGTTCCACCGCCCAAGGAAAGGCTGGACGAATCGAGTTTCAAGATTCCGAGAACACGGAAAATCGCCGAGGGGTAACGCGTGGGGAACGAAATCCGGCACCAACCCGAGCTGCCCGAGGCTACGCTCAGCGAAGAGCATACGCACCCTATTGAACCACCCCGGGTTTCGCGGAGGTCGTTGGGTTGAGTCAGGCCGGCATGGCCTGCTCGGTAAGTTGCCGATAGTAGTGTGCCTCGGCTTCGTCGGGCGGGATATAGCCGATGGGCTCCAGCAGCCTGTGGTGGTTGAATCAGGCCACCCACTCCAGCGTGGCCAGTTCCACCGACTCCTTGGTCTTCCATGGCCCGCGGCGATGGATCGCCTCGGCCTTGTATAGCCCATTGATCGCCTCGGCCAAAGCGTTGTCTTAGCTGTCCCCCTGCTGCCTACCGAGGGCCCGATACCGGCCTGGGTGAGACTTTCGCTGTAGCGGATCGAGACGTACTGCAAGCCGCGGTCGCTGAGGCGGATCAAGCCGTGGTCCCCTGGTCGGCACGCCGTTCGAGTCGCGCACTGTCTCTGCCATGACACTACGCACTGGGTTGTGGGCGGTTATCGCCTGGTTCACTGCCGCCGAGGAAGTGTGGCTTGACGGGATTGGCGATGGGCGTAGGATAGTAACCATTTACTATCTTTCATGACTTCCCCATGGATTCCCCCTCCAAACATCTCCCCGCCGACGAGCGGCGCGCCGTGACGGTCGAGGCCGTGGTCGAACTGGCGGGGTCGGTCAACCCCAACGAGATCACCCTGGCGGCGATCGCCAAGCACATGAACGTCACCCAGGGGGCGCTGTTTCGCCACTTCCCATCGAAAGAAGCGATCTGGCAGGCGGTCATGGAATGGATGGCGGAACGACTGCTGAGCCGGATCGACCGCGCCGCGCAGGGCATCGAATCCCCGCTGGAAGCCATGCGGGCCATGTTCATGAGCCATGTCGAATTCGTCATCGAACATCCGGGCGTGCCACGCATGATGTTCGGCGAGTTGCAACGCGCCGAAGCCAGCCCGGCCAAACGGATGGCCCAGACCCTGATCCAGCGTTACGCGGAACGGATTCGTGCCCGCATCGAAGCGGGCAAGGCAGGCGGCGAGATCGCGACGGCAGCGGACACCCAGGCCGCGGCGATATTGTTCATCGGCACCATTCAGGGCCTGGTCATGCAGTCCATGTTATCGGGCGACATCGAACGCATCCGCACCGACGCCCCCGGCGTCTTCGCCATCTACCAACGCGGCATAGAGAAACGCAATGAGGACTGAAATGAAGCAATTCCTGTCAACGCATGGAAGAGCGCTGGCCTTGGCCGGGGTTCTACTGCCCTTGCTCGCCCTGTTCGTCTATGTCGGTCTGCGCGCGGGGCCGCTGGCGCCGGTGCCGGTGACCGTGGCCGCGGTGGAAAACCAGTCCATCAGCCCCGCCCTGTTCGGCATCGGCACGATGGAGGCGCGCTACACCTACAAGATCGGCCCAACCGTTGCCGGGCGGATCAAGTCGGTCGCCGTACAGGTGGGCGACCGGGTCAAGGCGGGCCAGGTACTGGGCGAGATGGACCCGATCGATCTCGATGACCGCATCGGCGCCCTGGATGCCGCATTGATGCGCGCCCACGCCAATGTGCTGGCCGCCGAAGCACAGATTCAGGATGTCTCGGCGCGCAAACGCTTTGCCGAAACCCAGGCGCAGCGCTATGAAAAGCTTGTAGCGGCGCATGCGGTCAGCGAAGAAGCGGTCGAGAGCAAGCGCCAGGAACGCCAGATCGCCGAAGCGGGCCTGCGGGTCGCGCGCGCCAATCTGGATGCCGCCAAGCAGGAAATGTTGCGCAGCCGCGCCGAGCGCGATGGCCTGATCCGCCAACGCGCCAACCTGCATCTGATCGCCCCGGTTGCCGGGTTG
>JBGSHR010000268.1:0-2607 GCA_041752155.1 Thiobacillaceae bacterium
GCGATCCGCGCCGCAGCTCTGGCCGAGGCAGCGGCCGGCCTGCCGGTACAAGGGGAGTATCTGAGCGAGGTCAATCTGGCCGCGGCGGCCCTGGTCGCCAGCCTGGCGGAGCGCCTGGAGCGGGGCCTGCTGCTGTTCATCGACTACGGCTTTCCGCGCGCCGAGTACTACCACCCCCAGCGCGGCATGGGCACCTTGAGCATCCACTATCGCCACCACAGCCTGGACGATCCCTTCTTCCTGCCGGGGCTGGCCGATATCACCGCCCATGTGGATTTCAGCGCGGTGGCGCAAGCGGGGGAAGCTGCCGGGCTGGATCTGCTGGGTTATACCAGCCAGGCCCGCTTCCTGCTTCAGGGGGGGCTGCTGGAATTGATGCAGAACCTGGAGCCGATGAGCGCGGATTACCTGCGCATGGCCGCCGCCGTGCAGAAGCTGGTGCAGCCGACCGAGATGGGGGAGTTGTTCAAGGTCATCGCCCTGGGGCGGGGTGTAGCGGTCCCCACCGGGTTTCAGGATGGGAGTCGCGCCGGGGCGCTATGAACCTAGAAACCTCAGTTGACCGCTACTTAGCCCTTGTGAAGTCCCATGGATACTGGCGTTAGTGCCTCCGATGACGCTCACCGATTGGGTGACACCGCTACGCGCCCGATTGCACGGTTTTCGCGCTGCCTGACTGCGTTGCTCCTCCTTGCGGGCCCCGGCCCGCTGCGTCGTCACGCCTTGCCATACAGCGCGAAAACCGCACACTCAGGCACGTCCAACTGAGGTTTCTAGGTTGAACGTTTCTTGCGCGGCTCGTAGTGGACTACGGCGCGCATGATCTCGGAATAGGGGAAGCGCTCGGTATCGCCGAAGCGTTCCAGGGCCTGGGCCACCAGGGTGGCCACGTCGGCCGACCCCGCCTCGTTCGACCCCGCCTCGTTCGACCCCACGGCCTCTTGCAAGCCCAGCACGCCGCCGCATTGAGCGCGGATCTCCTTGCCGAAGGGCCAGGGCTGTGCCGGGTCCGTGTGTAGCGCGAAGCGGGCATTGGTGTGCAGGGCGCCGTAAAACGAGCGACACAGCTCGTTGGCGGCGCGCTCGCTACAGGTGATGGCCTCCCGCTCGGCCAGCAGCAGGCGCCGGGCTTTGAAGCAGCCGACACAGCGCGACAGCAGCGCTCGCTCGAACGGGCAGGGTAGGTCGATGGCGGTGTCGCGGGCCTGCTTGTAAGCGTCTTCGTTATAACCGGACATGGCGCTGGGCGACGCTTAGTAATCGTCCCCGGCCAGGGACATGTCCAGTTCCCGGGGTTGGGACAGGATGTCCTCGGCGGCCAGCTCGTTCTCGGCGAAGATCATCTTCACCACATGGCCGGTCTTGGGGTCCAGGCCCTTGCGCAACTCGTTGGCCATGGCCTTGGCCTCCTTGAATGACTCCGCCTGGCCCTGCTTTTCCAGGATCTTGAGGGGGCCACCGATCTTGTAGATGAAGTAAGGCATGGTCAGTCCTTGTGCGAATGTCCGAGCGAAATTGTCGGATATTCGCGCTGGTCGGGCAAGGTTTAGGTCAGCGCCCCGTGGCAGTGCTTGTACTTCTTGCCGGAGCCACAGGGACAGGGATCGTTGCGCCCCACCTTGGCATACTGGCGCTCCATGGGCTGATTGGGGGCCGGCGCTGCGCCTTCTTCATCCCCGGTTCCCAGGGCCACGTCATAGTCCGCGTGGTGGTACTGGACGTTGCTGACGTTCTCCTGGGGTTCCACGGCCTCCACATCGGCCTCGCTCTTGATCTGCACCGTCAGGGTAACCTGGGCCACTTCCCGGGCGATGGTGTCCAGCATGCGTTCGAACAGCTCGAAGGCCTCGCGCTTGTATTCCTGCTTGGGGTTCTTGGCGGCGTAGCCACGCAGGTGGATGCCCTGGCGCAGGTGGTCCATGGCGGACAGGTGCTCGCGCCAGTGGGTGTCCAGGCTTTGCAGCAACATGGCGCGTTCGAAGCTGCGCAGGTTGGGGGCGCCGGCCATGGCCTCCTTGTCGGCGTAAAGCTGGTGGGCGGTGGCAACGACGCGTTCGCGCACGCCCGCCTCGTCCAGCCTTTCATCGGCATCCAGCCAGGCCTGTACCGGACAGTCCAGCAGGAATTCCCCGGCCAGGGCCTGGGTCAGGCCGGCCACGTCCCACTGTTCGGCCATGCTGCCGGGCGGGATGTAATCGTTGATGGTGTCGTTGAGCACCTGTTCGCGCATGCCGGCGACGCCGGCGGATACGTCCTCGGTCTCCAGCAGTTCGTTGCGCTGCTGGTAGATCACGCGGCGCTGGTCGTTGGCCACATCGTCGTATTCCAGCAATTGCTTGCGAATGTCGAAGTTGCGCTGTTCCACCTTGCGCTGAGCCGACTCCAGGGAGCGGTTCACCATGCTGTGCTCGATGGCCTCACCCTCGGGCATCTTCAGGCGCTCCATGATCATCTTCAGGCGATCGCCACCGAAGATGCGCAGCAAGGGGTCGTCCAGGGACAGGTAGAAGCGGGAAGAACCCGGGTCGCCCTGGCGGCCGGCACGGCCGCGCAGTTGGTTGTCCACCCGGCGCGATTCGTGGCGCTCGGTGCCGATGATGTGCAGGC
>JBGSHR010000269.1:0-3440 GCA_041752155.1 Thiobacillaceae bacterium
GGCGGCGGGGTGGGGCTCGGTGGTGGTGCCGGCAGTGGCTCGGGAGCTGCCTCGGTCGCGATTTCAGCCTCTGGCGCGGGGGGCGGTATTGGACCCGCTTGGGGCTGGGAGGCGTCCTGCACTATTGGCGGGATCGGCGGCGCGGCGCTGGGAGTAGGCACAGGCCTTGCCCTTGCTGGCGGTGGCGGTGGCGACGGTGGGGCGGTTTGGGTCAGGCTGACCAGACGGGCTTCGATGGGAACCGGGGTGTTTGCGAGTGGCGGGATAGACCACTGTCCGCTCGCTGACATCAGGGCCACATGGGCCAGCATCGAGAACAACAAGGCCGCGACGAAAATACGTTGCGGGCGGGCCATGCCTCAGTCCGTGGGGGAGATCAGGGCGACATCGGATTGCAGGGCGGTGCCGCGCACCTCCACCGTATTGTCGGCGCGCAGATGGACCCGTCCTTCCGCAAACCAGCGCACGGCCAGGGGAAACAGCCGGTGTTCCTGGCGCAGCACCCGGGCGGATAGGGCGTCCGGGGTGTCGTCCGCCAGCACCGGCACCGCTGCCTGGGCGATGATGGGGCCGGAATCCACCTCCGGGGTGACGAAGTGGACCGTGCAGCCGTGCAGCTTGACCCCGGCGGCCAGTGCCCGGGCATGGGTGTCCAGGCCGGGGAAGCTGGGCAATAGGGCGGGGTGGATGTTGATCATGCGGCCCAGGTAGTGGTGCACGAAGGCTTCGCTCAAGACGCGCATGAAGCCGGCCAGAATGACCAGATCGGGGTTGTGGCGGTCGATCGCTTCGGCCAGGGCGAGGTCGAAGGCATTCCGTCCGTCGTAGTCGCGATGGTTCAGCGCCAGGGTGGGTACGCCGTGCTGGGCCGCGGTTGCCAGTCCCGGCGCGTCGGCGCGGTTGCTGATGACGCAGGCGAACGCTACCGGCAGATTCGCCTCCAGCAGGGCTTGCATATTGCTGCCGCGGCCGGAGATGAGGATGACGACGCGCATCAAACGATGACGGTCTGATCCTGGCCCTCGGCGCGTGCCCGGATCTCGCCCAGGTGATAGACCTTCTCGCCCTGGGCGGTGAGGAAGGCCATGGCCGCGTCGGCGTCCGCCGCGTCCACCACCACCACCATGCCGATGCCGCAGTTGAAGGTGCGGTGCATCTCCGCCAGGGCCACGTTGCCCTGCTGTTGCAGCCACTGGAACACGGCGGGCCAGGTCCAGCTCTTGGCGTCGATCACGGCGGTGCAATCCTCCGGCAGCACGCGCGGCACGTTGCCGGTGATGCCGCCGCCGGTGATGTGGGCCATGCCCTTCACCGTGGTCTCCTTCATCAGGGCCAGCAGGGGCTTGACGTAGATGCGGGTGGGGGTGAGCAGGGTCTCGCCCAGGGTCTTGCCGTGGAAATCGCTGGAAAGATCGGCGCCGGACACCTCGACGATCTTGCGGATCAGGGAGTAGCCGTTGGAGTGGGGGCCGCTGGAGGCCAGGCCCAGCACTGCATCGCCGGGTTTGATCGTGCGTCCGGTGATGATTCTGGACTTCTCCGCCACGCCCACGGCAAAGCCCGCCAGATCGTATTCGCCGGCGGGGTACATGCCCGGCATCTCCGCCGTCTCGCCGCCGATCAGCGCGCAGCCGGACAGCTCGCAGCCGGTGGCGATGCCGGAAACGACCTGTTCGCCCACGTCCACATCCAGGTGGCCGCAGGCGAAGTAGTCGAGGAAGAACAGGGGTTCCGCGCCCTGCACCAGGATGTCGTTGACGCTCATGGCCACCAGGTCCTGGCCGATGGTGTCGTGCTTGTTCAGCTGGAACGCGAGTTTTAGTTTTGTTCCGACCCCGTCGGTGCCGGAGATGAGCACCGGCTCCTGATAGTTCTTGGGTAATTCCATGAGGGCGCCGAAACCGCCGATGCCGGCCAGCACTTCGGGGCGCATGGTGCGCCGGGCATGAGGCTTGATGCGCTCCACCAGGGAATCGCCGGCATCGATGTCGACGCCGGCATCGCGGTAGGAAAGGGAGGTTGGCGTGGTCACGGGTAATGGAGTGGCGGTGAAAAAAACGATGCTATTCTAGCCCACATGACCTCATTACCAGCGGGCAACCGCCCTTTGCTCTATCTCGCCCTGATCGCCGGTTTCGGTTATCTGGTGGTTCTGCTCTCCCCCATCCTCTCCCCTTTTCTAGTGGCCGCGGCCCTGGCCTACCTGTGCGATCCCCTGGTGGATCGCCTGGAGGCGCGGGGCATGGGGCGTGGCTTGGGGACGGTCACGGTGCTGTTCAGCCTGGTGTTGCTGTTCGTCATCCTCGCCCTGATCCTGGCGCCCCTGGTCCAGGCGGAGGTGCGTCTGCTCATGCTGCAGGTGCCCCGGGTGCTGGAGTGGGGCGGCCAGACGTTGCTGCCGTGGATCTCTGCCACTTTCGGCGTCGATCTGATGCGCGACCAGGAGGAGGTGATGGCCTGGCTCAAGGGCCACGTCGCGGAGCTGTCCCAGTTGACCCGCTACCTGCCCCGGCTCACCGACGGCGGCCTGGCCATCCTGGGCTTCCTGGCCAACCTGCTGCTGATCCCGGTGGTGCTGTTCTACCTGCTGCGCGACTGGGACCGCACCATGGCTCATCTCGCCGACTGGATCCCGGCGCCTCTGCGCGACAAGACCCTGAGCATCGCCCGGGAGATCGACGTGGTGCTGTCCGAATTCGTGCGTGGCCAGGTCATGGTGATCGTGGTGATGTGCGTGTTCTACAGCCTGGGGCTGTGGCTGGTGGGACTGGATTACGCCCTGGCGGTGGGCGTGATTTCCGGCATCCTGGTGTTCGTGCCCTACATGGGCGTGGTGGTGGGGGTATTGCTGGGCAGCCTGGCCGGCCTCGCCCAGTTCGGCGACCTGGCGGGTCTATGGCCGGTGTGGGCGGTGTTCGCGGTGGGCCAGCTTCTGGAAGGGATG
The DNA here is from genome assembly GCA_041752155.1 of Thiobacillaceae bacterium. Classification (GTDB taxonomy): domain Bacteria; phylum Pseudomonadota; class Gammaproteobacteria; order Burkholderiales; family Thiobacillaceae; genus PFJX01. The sequence goes on from JBGSHR010000269.1 coordinate 2,945, forward strand.
GCGGTGACGCCCTGGCTGGTGGGGGAGCGGGTGGGGCTGCACCCGGTGGCGGTGATCTTCGCCCTCATGGCCTTCGGACAGCTGTTCGGCTTCGTCGGCGTGCTGGTGGCCATTCCGGCGGCGGCGGCCTCCTTGGTGGCCTTGCGCCATCTCAAGGCGCAACTGGATTAGGTGTGGCGCCATCTCAAGGCGCAGCTGGATTGATCAAAACGCCTCACCACAGAGGCACAGAGAAGATCCAGAAAACAACGGGTTATCGCCTTTTGGCGGTCAATGACGGGGTGGAGCGTCTAACAGAAACACCCCTTGGTTTTCCTCTGTGCCTCTGTGGTTCCAACCTAGGTTTCCGGGATCAATCCTCGCGGCGGAATTCGCCCTCGATCACGTCGTCCGATGGCGGCGGGCGGTGGGCTTGGGGACGTGTCGCCGCCCCCGGTGGCGACGGCCACAGCAGGAGCAGCAAGGCGATCAGGTCGCTGCCCAGGCCGGGCAGGAT
>JBGSHR010000270.1:0-3482 GCA_041752155.1 Thiobacillaceae bacterium
AACGCCACGGTGCGCAGCGATACCGTGGCCGAGGTGGGCGCCAACAACACCATCGACGTGACCGGCGAATTCAAGGTGGACGCCAACTCCGACACCTACGCCGACGCCGACGTCACCGGCATCAACGTGGGCCTTCTGGCCGGCGGCAGCAGCGCCGCCAAGGCCACCACCGACACCGAGACCTACGCCACCGTGGGCGACAACCCCACCCTCACCGCCAACAGCCTCAAGATCAAGGCCGACGGCAACGACAAGTTGCGCGCCAACACCAAGTCCGGCGCCGGCGGCGCCGGGGTGCTGGTGGCCTCCAAGGCGGAAACCGTGGCGGATTCCAAGACCTACGCCGGCCTGGGTGGCGCCACCGGCACCACGGGCCTGGTCGATGCGGTCATGACGGAGATCACCGCCGTCCAGCACACCAACTTCAACTCAACCGCCGATTCCACCAGCGCCTCGGTGGTGGGCTACTCCGGCGCCCGCGCCATCAACCACGTGAACACCGACACCCGCGCCTACCTGGGCCCGAAGGTGACGGTTAACACCGAGTCCTTCAGCGCCCAGGCCTGGAACGACATCGTCAAGCCGGCCCTGACCAGCGGCTACAACGTGGATTCCGGCTCCGGCGGCCTGTTGAACGCCGCCGCCGCCCGCTCCGAATCCTTCATCCGCAACAGCGCCCTGGTGGACGTGGGCCAGGATGCCAAGGTCAATGTGGCGGTGGCCGGCGCCAGCGTCGGCGACCTGGATCTGGCGGCCTGGAACCAGGTGGAGGCCCACGACCGGGTACGCCTGGATTCCGGCGGCGCCATCGCCATCGCCAAGGCCGAGTCGGAGATCCAGAACGACCGCAACGACGCCGTCGTGCACCTGGGCCAGGGCGCCACCCTGCTCAGCGACGGCGAGGCCAACCTGTCGGCCCGCACCGTCTCCCAGATCCACGCCGCCGCCAGCTCCAAGACCTACGGCCTGGCGGGCGCCGCCGAGGGGGATTCCGCCGCTGGCATCCGCGCCGACAACCGCATCGAACTGGCCGCCAACGCCAAGGTGGAGGCGGAGGAGGACGTGCATCTGATGGCCGGCACCGACCGGGTCAACGGCAACGACCTGTACGCCGACGCGGAAACCCGGCTGTGGAACTACACCGCCGTTCCCATCGAGAACGATCCGGATGCCTACGGCTCGGTGGTCCAGCACAACACCATCGACATCGCCGCCGGCGCCCAGGCCCGTTCCGTGAAGAGCGTGCATCTCACCGCCACGGAAGGCAGCCACCGCACCCGCGGCTTCGGCGAGGGCACCGATGCCTATCGGGAAACCCTGTCCGCCATCGGCGAGTTCTTCGGCGCCGACACCTCCGCCCTGAAGATCACCGGCGGCTCCACCTACGACAACGCCAATGCCTTCCTCGGCCTGGACCCCAGCTCCGGCGTGAACGTGGACGGCATCGTCCAGGCCGGCATCCGCCACCACCAGTGGTTGACCCTGGCGGCGGACGGCCAGACCGTGACCTCGTCGGAAGGCATGGCGGACAAATGGCAGCTGCGCAACGGCGTGTCCCTGGCCGACGAGCTGGCGGCGGAGATCACCGCCCTGCGGGCGAAGGCCGAGGACACCCGCAAAGCCGCCAACAGCTACGCCGGCACCGACGCCGCCGACGCGGCCCTGGCCCTGGACAACGATGCCCGCATCCTGGAGCAGCAACTGGCGGCCCTGAGCGATCCCAAGGCCAAGGTGGGCTTCATCGACATCCTCGACACCACCGCCCGCACCGGCAACGTCAACATCACCGGCAAATACCTCACCGGCCAGGCCAGCGGCCACATCGAGGCCCCGGGCGACGTGCGCATCGACATCGAGAACAAGTCCACCCGCTTCATGCAGACCGCCGCCCTCACCATCCCGGACGAGGAGGGGGGCCAGATCACCTTCAACGGCCTGCGGGTGTCCAGCAATGGCGACATCAACAACCGCAATGCCCTGGGCCGCAGCGCGGCCATCGGCACCCTGAAGGATGCCGACACCTCGCCCAAGCCGGTGATCCGGGTGGAGAACACCAACGACCAGGACACCGCCACCGGCGCCCCGGCCCAGCTGTGGATGCGCGGCGACGTCAACAACCTGGGAGGCGAGGCCATCGCCAAGAGCCACGGTACCCTGCGGGTCTCCGCCAACATCAACGCCGAGACGGTGAACATCGCCACCGGCGGCGACTTCATCAAGACCTACACCCCGGGCTTCACCCACCAGGGCGGCGATCCGGTCAAGCAGCTGGACACCCTACCCGGCGATCGGGAGAGGGACAAGGCAGATTACTCGCAGAACGGCCTGGTCCAGAACTGCGGCAGCAGCGGTTGCAGCACCACCATCGCCGGCAACAACGTGTACATCAGCGGCGAGAAGCTCAACATCAACGGCCTGATCCAGGCCGGCCTGCCGGACCGGGCCATCCTCATCGACAACAGCCTGCTGGCCGCCACCAACCCCAGCATGGGCATCGCCAACTCGGCGGCCATCGCCAAGCTCAAGGCCAACTGGCAGTCCGGCGACCACAGCACCCGCTACCTGGACCTGAACAATCCCGATCCGGGGAGCAGCAGCATCAAGGTGAGCTACGACGCCGAGAACGACCGCCTGGTGCTGGCCAACGTGCGCATGGACGGCGGCCACATGGAGCTGTTCGGCAACATCTTCTCCACCGGCAACGGCGAGCTGAGGGTGATGGACGGCTACGGCCGCATCAACGTCAGCAACAGCACCGGCTACGACCTGGCGGTGGGCCGGCTGGATACCGGCCCGGGGGTGGAAGGCATCATCCGCATCACCGACACCTCCCAGCGCGACCCCGACAACAACCCGCTGGTGACCGAGATCACCCGCCTGGGCGACACCATCGAGACCCGCACCAGCGCCACCGTGGACGCGGACGGCAAGCCCAGCAAGCTGGTGTCCTCCACCAGCGGCCGCACCGGCAGCTTCAGCCCCACCGCCAACCGGCGCTTCAACTGGATCAACGGCCTGCGCACCCAGACCGACGAGGACCGGATCTACTCCACCCGGGTCCTGTTCGGCGCCGACTGGCTGGTGCCGGATTACGACGATCCCGACCGCACCAATCCGCCGGTCACCGACTACACCCAGCGCGTGACCGGCGATTGGCTGTCGGTGGGCGGCTCCACGGCCGACTACGCCATGGACTACTCCAAGTACACCACCGGTCCGTACAAGTACAAGGACGACTACGAAGACCGGGACGGGGCCATCTGCATCGATGGTTCCTGCGTCTACGAGGACATCACCCGGACCGCCTATTACCGCACGGTGGTCAACGAGTATTACCAGCACAGCCTGAACGCCTCCAAGGCGGTGAAGGTGAACTTCATCGGCTTCGACAGCGCCAGCCTGAACGTGGACGCCGGCACCGGCCAGCTGCTGCTGGGCGGCCTGGTGCGCGGCCTCACCGGCAACACCAGCCTGAGCAGATC
>JBGSHR010000271.1:0-1997 GCA_041752155.1 Thiobacillaceae bacterium
CCATCGGTCACGATCAGGAACTGGTTTGCCTGAACCGCCTCGCTTTCCGAGCTGTCGATCAGGTCGTTGAACATCAGGCAGACGTGTTCGGAATCCTTGTAAAGTTCGATGGACATGATTGTGCAAACAGGATAGAGATATCTTCATTACGGACGCAAAAAAGACAACTTTAGGGTTCGTTTGCAAAGCAGAAAAACGGCTTGAGCAGGGCTGACCGACCTCGGAATCACGCCAGTTTCGCCGGGGGAGAGAAAAAGCAGGAATTGTTATCAAGGGCAGGCCGCTTGAGCCAGCGCCTGCAGGGTTTCGCCCTGCGGATTCAGCACGAACGCCGCCACGCCCAGGTCGGCGGCTTTCCAGCCCGACTGCAGTCTGAAACTGTGGCGCACGTTCGGATCAAGCGGGCCGACCAGTTCGCGCACCACATGCTCGTGATGCAAGGTGCGACGGGCGTTTTCACCCGCTGCCACCTTCGAACTCAGATGGTTTTCATATAGCGCAAGGTAGAGTTTCGCATGTTCTCCAGAGCCAGGGCCGATCAAGCGGCTATTCACCTGGACGTCGATGCGTTCGGGCGTTTGCGTCAGCATCAGGACAAGTCCCACGCTGGCGGGATCCGGTTTCATCTGCAGGGTGCGGCTGCGATGCCAGTTGCGGTAATCCGCGCCGTCGAGCATCACCTGCGGCGTATACACCCAGCCCAGCCCGCTGTTGCGGGCGCGCTGGCGCTGGCTGAAGGCCGCCTGGCCAAACGGGTCGCGCCAGCCCAGCCGGTCCCAGTAATCCACATGAAATGCCAGCGGCACCACGCCGCTATCGGGCGGCAACTGCGACAGCCAGCGGTCCGCTGGCGGGCACGAACTGCATCCCTCGGAGGTGTATAGCTCCAGCAGGCTGGTGCGGGAGGGTCCGCTGGTGGCGGTGCAGGTGGCGGCGTGCGTGACGGGGGCGAGCAGGGCACAGGCCAGCATAAGAGCGCGCATGAAAAACTCCGGTCTGAAGTCCTTCAGTCGCGCCTGCCAGGACATCCTTACAAGCCTGTGATTTTTCAGGCGAGATAGATCAAAAAACGGCCTCGAACAACGGCTTCCTGCGGGCATTCGGGAACAAGCCGCAGGCACTCGACGGAACGAGTGGTTGGACGCGCCTATTTGTGGGCAATGGGTTTTTCGGTGAACAAATAGTCCTTGAGCTCTTTGGAGAAGCTTGGATCCTTGCGGCGAATCCACTCCAGCACCATGGATGCGTGTTCTTTCTCTTCGTCGCGATTGTGCTCAAGAATCGCTTTCAGTTCCTGGTCCTTGCATGCATCAGCGCGCTGGTTGTACCAGTCAACGGCTTCCAACTCTTCCATCAATGAAACGATGGCCCGGTGCATATCGCGCGTTTCATCGGAAAGCTCTTCCACGGGTTCGTGGTAACCGACACTCGACATCAATTTCTCCTTTGGGTTGAAATAAAAGTAGGGTTGCCCCCATTTGGGGCATGTTCATGCTCTGAAAACGAGCCTCAATAGCAGTGTACCCGCTCGATGGAAGGGACTGTCAGCCGGGTATGGCCGCCCATGGGATCACAATCCTAATTCAGCATCGGTTGCACTGTGTACGTATTTGTTCTGCGGCGGCCATGGACGGACACGCCAGTCGGGTTCGAAGGCCATGGACGACTTGCTGCGCCCCGGAAGCAAGGCGCCATTGCCAGCTCCTTTGGCGTAGTCGTAATACAGTTTCACAACCTGTTCCTTCGTGGTTTGTTGCGCCGCAGGATGTGAGGTGCAGGCCGCAATCCATTCGCGCACGCGCGCGTAGCGCGCATCAATGGGTAGCGCGAAGTCTTCGAAATATTCCAGGAACCAGAAGCGCTGGAAGAACGGCGTGAATACCGTCTCCGCCCAGCCGAAGTCTTCGAACAGAAATGGGCCGACGGGCGAATGCGCCAGCAGGAAATCGTTCAGCTGCGCATACTGATTGAGCATACCTTCATGCAGCGCGGCGCGG
>JBGSHR010000272.1:0-3132 GCA_041752155.1 Thiobacillaceae bacterium
CCGCCGCTGGCGCCCCGGTCGAACGGCGCCGAGGTCTGGATGACTTTGCCGCCGTCGCATTCGCAGGCATGCAGGCCGATGACCTTCCCGGGGCTCACGGCAAACTCGCCGCCCGGATAGCCCACCGCCACCACGTTCAGCCCCACCCGGGTCTGGCCGATGTCGATCATTGGCGTCGGTTCGGCCTGGTATCCCGGCACGATGAGAAAGCACAGATCGCGGTAGGCATCGCGCAGGTCGGATCGCGCCTGACGGACTTCACCTTTCAGTTGCACCTCGATGCGGGCGGCATCGCGCAGTACATGGCAGTTGGTCACCAGACGGTCGCCGGCCAGCGGCACGGCGGAGCCGAGTTCCTGGACCCCATCGACGCGCGTGACCACGATTTTCAACACGCGTGACGCCCAATCCGGCTCGCCCGACCAGACGCTTCCCGAGCACGCCGCAATGCCTTGCAGCAGCACGAACAAAAGCGCAAACCGGTTGAAACCACGCGACATTGCCCGCCTCCTCCTGAACCCGCACTACCAATCTAAACCGAGTCCTGATGCCTATCAGAAAAAAATTTGTAAGGATTTCCGCTTTGCCGCGACCAACCAGCAGACCCAACGCAAACACCACTGTCAGATTTCAGCCTGCGGCCCGGTCTTAATCGCCAGTACGGAACACTTGCCGTACTGAGTTCAACCCGAAGAGAAGGAGTTCATCATGAAAACCACGACACTGTTCACCAGCCTCATCGCCGCCGGCCTGCTGGCATCTGCTCCCGCCTTTGCCGGTTTGTGGGGCGAAGGCGGCACCGACACCTACGGCCACGTGCTTTACGATCTGGACAAGCCCGCCTTCGTAGGCACCGGCATGGCTGTGGCCAAGACCCGTATCGACGCCTACAACGGCATCGTCGCTGGCAACCCTGAAATCGACCAGTCCGGCTTCGCCATCGGTTCCGCCGGCCCGGAAAAGGGTTTTGGCGACAACTACGGCTGGGCGGTGCTCGATGTCGGCCGCTGAATCAGTCTGCTGCAACCAGGCCGGAAGCAATTCCGGCTTTTTTATTTCTGGTTGCGAGAGCTTCCCTTATGACGCAAATGTAATCCGCGCGTCAGGCTGGTGTGCGGGAGCCCCGTCATACTGGAATCAGCAGTACGGCAATAACGCCGTACCCGTTCAACCCGAAGTGAAGGAAATCATCATGACACGCACGACATTCATCACCAGCCTGATCGCCGCCGGCCTACTGGCCGCCACTCCCGCCTTTGCCGGTTTGTGGGGCGAAGGCGGCACCGACACCTACGGCCATGTACTTTACGATCTGGACAAACCCGCCTTCGTAGGCACCGGCATGGCTGTGGCCAAGACCCGTATCGACGCCTACAACGGCATCGTCGCTGGCAACCCTGAAATCGACCAGTCCGGCTTCGCCATCGGTTCCGCCGGTCCGGAAAAAGGTTTCGGCGACAACTACGGCTGGGCGGTGCTTGATGTCGGACGCTGAGCCTCGTTGGTAAAGTCCTGGCCGGGAGCGATCTGGGCCAGGCGGCTTCCGCCACCTGGGTGGTCATCACCAGGACGTAGAGCGTGCGCCCCCATTCCTTGGTGCGAAGCGCGCGGCAGAACTCCAGGCCATCCATGCCGGGCAGGTAGCGATCCACGATGACTACCTGGGGCGGGGCTTCCACGGCCAGCGCCAGGGCCTGTCTGCCCTCACCCGCGACAACGTCGATTTCCGCCTCGGCTACATTGAGCACTTGGACCAACTGGGCCTGGAGGACGCCAACTTCGACGTGGTGGTATCCAACTGCGTGGTCAACCTCTCATCGCCGGACAAGAACAGCGTTTCACGCTAGACAAACACCACGCCATCGAGGCCGGGCGGGTATTTCCGGTGTGCGGCAATACCTGGCGCATGCTGCACGAGACCCGTTTCGGCCGTACTTCGAGTTCATCGGCGACTTCAGCCGGCATTACGGCCTCTTCGCCGGCTGCGGCCTGCCGTTCGATGACGGTAAGGCGGATATGGCGAGCTGTTGCTGAGAGCGCCATCTGAGCGCGGCCTCGATCAGACGTTGACGGCCGCCAGATTGGGTACGCGCTGAACTGGGTGATGCCGATGGCCTGCTTCGACCGGCTCGGCGGTTGGCTTGATGGAGCGGCATTCTCGATAATGTGGTCATGACCGCGATTCCCCCCCTCGAGACCGACACCCACCACTGGCATTACGAGTGCCCGACCTGCCATGGCTGAGAAAAAAACCCTCCTGCTCCGCCCCCGCCTCTACCTGGACGAGGGGCTATCCATCGGGCCCGGCAAGATCGACCTGTTGCGCGAGCTGGGCCGCAGCCGTTCCATTAGCGCCGCCGCGCGCGAGTTGGGCATGCCCTACAAGCGCGCCTGGCTACTGATCGACAGCCTGAATCAGGGCTTCGGCCGCCCCGTGGCCGAGACCGCCATCGGCGGCAGTGGCGGTGGCGGTGCTAGCCTCACGCCGCTGGGCGAGCGGTTGGTGGCGGCTTACGACTGCCTACAGACGCGGCTCAACAAGTCGGCCAGGACCGAGTTGGCGACCTTCATGGCCTTGCTGGACGAATCGTGACCGGCTGGATTGCCCCGGAGTGGGTTTCCGGCCACAATCGCTATGTCATCTTAGATATAGCGGGGTGATGCCATGCCACGATTCCTCGGTGTCCTGTTTCTGTTCCTTGCCTTTGCCCTTCCTTTGCGCGCGGAGGACGACATCCCGCCCATCGCCGCCGCCGCTGACCTCAAGTTCGCCCTGGCCGAAGCCGCCGACCGTTTCCAGAAGGAAACCGGGCGATCCGTGAGACTGTCTTTCGGTTCCTCCGGCAACTTCGCCCGGCAATTGGAGCAGGGCGCGCCCTTCCAGCTTTTCCTGTCCGCCGACGAGTCCTATATCCAGCGCCTGGCCGAGAAGGGCGTGGCGCGTGATGCCGGCGCGCTCTACGCCATCGGCCGGGTGGTGCTGTTCGCGCCCCACGGCTCGCCGCTCAGGGCGGACGAAAACCTGCGCGATCTCAAGGCGGCCCTGGCCGAGGGACGTCTCAAGCGCTTCGCCATCGCCAATCCGGAACATGCGCCCTATGTCCGGGCGGCCCGCGCGACGCTCGAATCCGC
>JBGSHR010000273.1:0-2341 GCA_041752155.1 Thiobacillaceae bacterium
CGGCTCAAAGCTGGGCTGACTTTGCGCCAGGGATTCGGCATAGCGCACGAACTCGAAACGCGGGTCCACCGCCTCGCGCAGCACGTCGGCGATGTCGTTCAGGTACAGGGTGGCGAAATGCCGCGCCCGGTCCTGCACACCCAGGGCGCCGAAGGCCCAGGCCAGGGGATCGCCGCCCTCGGGATCGATATACACGTCCAGGGCATCGAAGCGCGGCCCTTCCGGCAGAAAGCTCCGCCCGGCGATGCGATGGGCCAGGGTGGGGTCGCGCCCCTGGAGAAAGGCCAGGGTGGGCTCGATGCTGGCGAGATAGTCCGGAAACCGCTCATGAAACGCCTGGACCAGAGGCGTGCGCTGGCGCGCCGGCAAGGCCTCGATGCAGGCCCGCACCGCCTCCAGCCCGTCCCGGGAAAACAGCGCCAGCACCAGGGCCAGGGCCAGGTCCTCCTGCACCGCGTCGACCCCGCGCGAACGCAGGAAACCGGTCAGAAAGGCCGTCGACGGATAGGGCGTGTTGAGCTGCACCATGGGCGGCATGAGCGAGAGCACGCGCATGGACCGGCCTAGCATGGCAACGCGATGCGCCGCTCAGGCGCGGACGGGAGGGACGCGAACACGCGGGCGATCTTCACCGGGCCGGCGCGTCAGGCCCGCTGGTAGGTGACGAAGTGATAGGCCAGGCCGGCGCCGCTGACCTGGGCCTGGCGCGCCACCTCGCGCCACTGGCCGAAGCCGAAGGCGGGGAAATGGGCATCCCCCGCGTAGTCCGCCTGGATCTCGGTCAGGTACAGGCGGTCCGCCCGGGGCAGCATCTGGGCATACAGCTCCGCCCCGCCCACGAAGAACACCTCGTTATCGTCGCCACAGGCGGCAATGGCCTGATCCAGGGAGGTGGCCGTCACGCAGCCCGCCACCTGGTAATCCGGGTTGCGCGTGACGATCACCGTGGTGCGCCCCGGCAAGGGCCGGCCGATGGATTCGTAGGTCTTGCGCCCCATGACGATGTGATGCCCCATGGTCAGCGCCTTGAAGTGCTTCAAGTCCTCCGGCAGATGCCAGGGCAAGGTGTTGTCGATGCCGATGACGCGGTTCTTGGCCATGGCGGCGATGACGGACAGGGTGGGCGTGGTGGGCATTGCGGCGGTTCCAGAGCGGCGAACCCGGATGATATGCGCACTGGCGAGGGGGCTGCCATGGGGGGGCGGGTCCAGGGAATGGCAAAGTTCATGATGACCCGTTGATAATCCCAATCCCGGCGCGGCCCTACTCGTCCAACGCAGAGAGAACATGCCTGGCCACATAGCCAGGGAGGCTAAAAATGACCAGATATCTACATACTGCCGACTGGCAGATCGGCAAATGCTACGGGCAATTCGAGCCCGGCGAAGCGGCCCTCCTCGCCGAGGCGCGATTCAATGCCGTCGAGCGGATCGCTGACATGGCGCTCGAACAGAAGGTCGATCTGGTCCTGGTGGCCGGCGATGTCTTCGACGCCCAGGGCGTGGCCGACAAGACCATCCACCGCCTGTTCCACGCCATGAAGGGCTACGCCGGCCCATGGGTGATGATCCCCGGCAACCACGACGCCGGCCTGGCCGAATCGGTCTGGACCCGCGCCGCGCGCCTCAAGGCCATCCCGGACAATGTCCACGTCTGCCTGAAAGCCGAGCCCCTGCTTCTGGAGGCGCTCGGCGTCGCGATCCTGCCCGCGCCCCTGACCCAGCGCCACACCTACGCCGACCTGACCGAGTGGTTCGCCGGCGCCGACACCCCGCCCGGGATGCTGCGCATCGGCCTGGCCCACGGCAGCGTCCAGGGCATCCTGGCGGAGGAGATCGACTCCGCCAACCCCATCGCCGCCGGACGGGCTGAGCAGGCCCGATTGGACTACCTGGCCCTGGGCGACTGGCACGGCACCAAACAGGTGGACGCGCGCACCTGGTACAGCGGCACCCCCGAGACCGACCGCTTCAAGGCCAACGATTCCGGCCAGACCCTGTTGGTGGAACTGGCCGGATCGGGGGCAGCGGCCATGGTCACCCCCATCGCCACCGGGCAATACCGCTGGCAATCCCAGACGATGACGCTACAGGTGCCCAGCGATATCGAGGCGGTGATGGCATACCTGTCGGCCCTCGATGCAACCGACGTGGTGCAACTGGCCCTGTCCGGCCAGACCGACCTGGCCGGATACCGCCGCCTGCAACAGGCCATCGGCCAAACCCAAGGCCGGGCGCGCAGCCTGCAAGCCGACCTCGCCGCCCTGCGCCTGGAGCCCACCGACGCGGATATCGACGCCATCCAGGCCGACGGCTATCTCGGCGAGGTCATCGAAGAGCTC
>JBGSHR010000274.1:0-3284 GCA_041752155.1 Thiobacillaceae bacterium
CCCTGGGCGTGCCCGGCCTCATGCGCGCCTGGCGCAACGGCAAGGTGGGCATCGCCAACGCGCCAGGCGCCGGCGTGGCGGACGACAAGGTGGTCTATACCTTCGTGCCCCAGATCATCAAGTACTACCTGGACCAGGACCCCATCATCCCCAACGTGCCCAGCTACCTGTGCATGTATGACGACCAGCGCGACTATGTGCTGGCCAACCTGGACAAGCTGGTGGTGAAGCCGGCCAACGAGTCCGGCGGCTACGGCATGATCATCGGCCCGCGCGCCAGCCAGGCGGAACGCGACCAGTTCGCCGAGCTGATCAAGGCCAACCCGCGCAATTACATGGCCCAGCCCACCCTGGACATCTCCACCGCCCCCACCCTGGTGAACGGCGAGCTGGCGCCGCGCCACCTGGACCTGCGCCCCTTCGTGCTGCAATCCGACAAGCTCTACGCCACCACCGGCGGCCTCACCCGGGTGGCCATGGTGGAGGGCTCCCTGGTGGTGAACTCGTCCCAGGGCGGCGGCAGCAAGGACACCTGGATCGTCGATGTGGAGGGCGCGTAATGTTGTCGCGAGTCGCTGAAAGTCTGTACTGGATGGCGCGCTACCTGGAGCGGGCGGAGAGCACCGCGCGCCTGATCAACAGCACCACCCAAGTGCTGCTGGACCTACCCCGGGACGCCTCCTTCGGCTGGGACGTGCTGCTGCGGGTGGCGGGTCTGGACGAGCTGTACGGCAAGCGCTACGGCCAGCCCAACGAGGCGGACATCATGCGCTTCATGATCCAGGACGAGAGCAACCCCAGCTCCATCGTCTCCAGCATCCAGAACGCCCGGGAGAACACCCGCACCTTCCGCGAGGTGCTGCCCATGGAATTGTGGGAGCGCATCAACAGCCTGTATCTCTATGTCCAGGCCAATGCCAGCCGCGCCACGCTGGGTCGCAGCCAGCGCTATGAAATCCTCAACGGCGTCATCGAGCGGCGCCAGTCCATCGTCGGCCTGCTGTTCGGCTCCATGAGCCACGACATCGCCTACCAGTTCCTCAAGCTGGGGCGCAATATCGAGCGGGCGGACATGACCACCCGCATCATCGACGTCAATTCGGCGGTACTGCTGCCCGGCGATAGCGTCGCCTCCCGCGCCACCATGGAACGTCTGTGGATGAACACCTTGAACACCATGTCCGCCTACCAGATGTACCGGCGTCACGTGGGGGTGCACGTGGAAGGCGCGTTGGTGGTGCATTTCCTGCTCAACGACCCCCATTTCCCGCGCACGGTCATTCACTGCCTGGGCGAGATTGAGGGCTGCCTGGAGGTCCTGCCGGATTTCGCCCTGCCCATGAAGGCGGTGCGGCGCGCCAGTAAACGGGTGAGCGGCATGCACTTCGATGAAATGCCACCGGTGGTGCTGCACGAATACCTGGACCAGATCCAAGAGGACCTGGCGCACATCCACGAAGCCCTGGCCCATCAGTATTTCGACCTGCACCATGAACCCATTCCCTCGCAGGCGGCAAGCCAGACCCAAAGGCAAGCGTAATGACCAACTCCCTCGGTTTCCCCCGCTATGGCGACAAGCAGAACTCGCCGTTCTTTGAAGAATTCCTCACCAAGCTGCTGGAAGAGCGGGACCGGGTCGGCCTGAGCCAGGCCATCCGCCAGATCGACGCCCTCATGATCACGGTGGAGCCGGGCAACTCCCTGGCCTACGTGGGCGAACTGTGCCTGATGACCCCCTACCACTACCTGGTCACCCTGGAGTCGGAAGGCCACGACACCCACGTCCTGCGCATCGACATGAGCGCGCCGGACATCCTGGTGCGGGAGGTGAAGGACCCCAACACCCGGGGCGTGTTCCGCAGCCTCAACGAGGTCTATCCCATCGGCGCCCACAAGCCCAATTCCAGATACATGGGCGAGGTGTTCCGGGTGGACAACCTGCACGACGTGGTGGAGATGCAGAAATCCCGCGACGTGCGCTTCTTCAACCAGGAGCAGGTGCGCAAGCTGGAACTGCCGGGCAACATGGCCATCGTCAAGCCCAGCCCCTACACCCACAACATCGTCGCCTACTGGGAACGCCCGGAGTCGGACATCCGCGTCTACGCCCTGGGCTGGAGCGCCATCCGCCACGACATCCAGGCCGCCTATGAGCAGGCCAAGGAGACCCAGGAAAAGCTCGGCCTGGACAAGCTGCTGCTGCCCATCGACCACCTGGCCACCCGTGTCTACAGCCAGAACCGGGAGGCGGCCATCCTGGAATACCTGACGCTGACCAGCTACTACTACTGGGGCTCCTACGACATCGCCGACCAGAACTCCTCCACCAACGTCACCAAGAGCGTGCACCACACCAACGAACTGGAGAGCCCGGCCAAGGTCTTCACCGCCGCCAACCACCCCTACTTCGTCAACCATCTGCTCAAGCTGCCCTCCCCCACCGAGGCCTTCGTGCGCAACTTCGGCCCCCGGCTGCACCACTTGGCGGTGGCCGTGGCCGACGGCGAAATGCCCACGGCGGAGGGGAGCCAGCCCAACATCGACTACGTGGTGCAAAGCCTGCGCGACTGCGGCCAGGACTTCCTGCTGGACGTGATCGGCTCCAAGGAAGAAGGCCTCAAGCAGATCTTCTCCAGCGCCTCGGAATACTCCAGCCTGATCGTCGAATACGTGCAGCGCTTCGGCGACTTCCAGGGCTTCTTCACCAAGGACAACGTGGCGGAACTGACCCACGCGGCGGGGGTGGACGAGACGTTGAAGGCCTTGCAGGCGGAATCGGCGGCTTGAGCTGGCCCCTGCGGGGAGCGGTCCCGATCCCCCGGATGTGCGGATACAATGCCGCAGCGTCCGCCCCACACTTCCCCGCCCCCACCTTCCCCGCCCCGAGGAGCACCAATCCATGAAAGCCCTGCTGACGATCTATCTGTTGCTTGCAAGCGTGTCCGCCTGGGCCGGCGATGGACCAGCCCCCACCTTGGCGCCGGCCGCCACCGTCAAGGGCAAGGTCCTGGAGATCAAGGAGGTCGAGAGCTACACCTACCTCCGGCTCATGACCAAGACGGGCGAGACCTGGGCCGCCGTGGCCAAGGCCCCCGTCAAGAAAGGCGCCGAAGTCACGGTGGAAAACGTGATGGTCATGACCAACTTCCAGAGCAAGTCATTGAAGAAAACCTTCCCGACCATTCTGTTCGGCACCCTGGCCGGCGGCTCGGGCAGCCAGGCGAGCGCGGCCGCCGAGATGTCTAGGGCCCATTCCGGCCTGGCCAAGACCGCCGACATCGGCG
>JBGSHR010000275.1:0-12443 GCA_041752155.1 Thiobacillaceae bacterium
GCGAGGCCATGGCGCATCCCCCCGCCAGCGTGGGCCGGCCGGACGTGCCCACCCAGGTGATCCACTTCTTCAACCGCTCCCTGCCCGGCAATCTGCCCAGCAAGACCGCGCGCCAGTTGCTGAACCTGAACGACCCCAAGGTGGTGCCGGTGCTGCGCGACCCGGCCAAGGTGAGCGAGGACTCGGACGCGGTGTTCTATTTTCCCGGCTGCGGTTCGGAACGCCTGTTCTCCCAGGTGGGCCTGGCCACCCTGGCCTGGTTGTACGAGCTGGGTGCCCAGACCGTGCTGCCGCCCACCTACCTGTGCTGCGGCTATCCCCAGATCGCCAACGGCGACCGGCCCAAGGGCGAGGCCATCACCACCCAGAACCGGGTGTTGTTCCACCGGGTGGCCAACACCCTCAACTACCTGGATATCAAGACCGTGCTGGTGTCCTGCGGCACCTGCCTGGATCAGTTGCAGGAATACCAGTTCGACAAGATATTCCCGGGCTGCCGCATCCTGGATATCCACGAATACATGATGGAAAAAGGCGTGAAGCTGGAGGGGGCCGGCGGCACGAAATACATGTACCACGACCCCTGCCATACCCCCATGAAGACCCAGAACCCCATGACCACGGTGAAGACCCTCATGGGGCCGGAGGTGAAGCTGTCCGAGCGCTGTTGCGGCGAATCGGGCACCTTCGCCGCCAGTCGGCCGGATATCGCCACCCAGGTCAAATTCCGCAAGGCCGAGGAGCTGGACCGGGTGGCCGGCGAGCTGCGCGATGCCGGCGCCGACCAGGTCAAGGTGCTCACCTCCTGTCCGTCCTGCCTGCAAGGCCTGGCGCGCTATACCGGCGACAACAAGGTGGAGGCGGATTACATCGTCGTGGAACTGGCGCGTCTGAAGCTGGGCCAGGACTGGATGGAGACCTTCCTGAAACGCGCCAACGCGGACGGTATCGAGCGGGTGTTGTTGTGAGTTGCCCGCTATGCCATGGCGAGGGCGGCGAGGTCCTGTGGCGCGATGGCTTCTGCCGCGTGATCTGGGTGGACGATCCTGACTATCCCGGCTTTTGCCGGGTGATCCTGGATGGGCACGTCAAGGAGATGACCGACCTGCCGGTGCCCCACCAGCAGCGCCTGATGGCGGTGGTGTTCACGGTGGAGGCGGCGCTGCGGGATCTGCTCATGCCGGACAAGATCAACCTGGCCAGCCTGGGTAATGTGGTGCCCCATCTGCATTGGCACGTCATTCCCCGTTTCGCCGACGACCGCCATTTTCCGGATGCGGTCTGGACCAGCCCCAAACGCGCGGCGACCGAGCGGCCCATGCCGGCCAATCTCAAAACGCGCCTCATGGAACTGCTGGAGATGCGTCTGGAGAGTTAGCGGCTCTCGGGAATGACCCGTTCCGTCGGGAATACGGCGCTGAAGGTACTGCCCTTGCCGAGGACGCTGTCGATGCGTAGGCGCGCCTGGTGGCGTTGCAGGATGTGCTTGACGATGGCCAGGCCCAGGCCGGTGCCGCCGGTGGCGCGGGAGCGGCCGCGATCCACGCGGTAAAAGCGTTCGGTGAGGCGGGGAATGTGTTGCGCCTCGATACCTTCGCCGGTGTCGGTGACGGAAAAGACCATGCCGCCGTATTCGCAGGGTTGCCATTTCAAGGTAATGCGTCCGCCCGCCGGGGTGTAGCGCACCGCGTTGGACACCAGATTGGCCAGGGCGCTGTAGATCTCCTGGCTATTGCCGATCAGGCGCGAGGCATTGCCGATCTCCAGGGTGATCTCGTGCTTGCCCTGACTCATGGTGATGGCCTCATCCCGCAAACGTTGCGCCAAGGAGGGCAGATCCACTGTCTCGTCCTTGGTCTCGGGCTCGGATTCCAGGCGCGCCAGGGTCAGCAGATCATCCACCAGGCGACGAATGCGATCCGATTGCTCGCGCATGAGGGGGATGTGCTTGCGGAATTGGACCGGGTCCGGGGAGGGCATGTCATCGAAGGCCTCCAGGAAACCGACGATGACGGTGATGGGGGTGCGCAGTTCATGGGACACATTGGCGACGAAATCCCGGCGCATGGCCTCCACCCGGGCCAGCTCCGTGATGTCCCGGGCCAGCAGCATCTTCTGGTTGCGTTGCAGGGGGACAATCTGGAGGGACAGGGATTTTCCCGGGTGGATGGGGGAGGCCAGGGTCAGGCTTTGGGAGAAGTCTTCGTTCAGGAGCCATTCGCCAAAGCGCGAATTGCGCAGTAGATACTGGATGAATTGGCCCAGATCCCGGGTCGGCGAGAGGGCGAGCATGCGTTCGGCGGCCTCGTTGAGCCAGAGGATGCGGTTGTCCGTATCCAGGATGATGACGCCATCCGGCAGCCTGCGCGTGGCTTCCAGCATGCGCTCCAGATCTGCCGTGGCCTTTTGCTGGGCGCCCAGGCGCGTGCGCAGCAACTTCTCCAGCCGGTAGAAGGTATCACCCCAGATGCCGTCACCTTGCAAGGGCGGGCGATCGACCAGGGCCAGCCAGTGCGTGAGTTTGTACAGCTGGCGCAGGTGGTAGACCAAATAGACGAACAGGCTGAGGGAGAACAGGCCCCAGCCCAAGTGGGAACCCAGCTTGGCGGACAGCGTCAGGGAGAGGAGCGCGGCGCCGAGAACATACGCTAAAGGGCGCCACCAGAAAGAGGGCATAGGCGGGCTCAGGCCGTAATAGACCCAGGCATTTTACTTGGCACTGCGCGGGGTGCTCAGTTCAGCGTGCCGGATAAGCGATAACCCGCGCCGCGCACGGTCTGGATCAGGCGATCGTGGCGGGTGGGTTCCAAGGCGGAACGCAGGCGGCGGATATGGACATCCACGGTGCGTTCTTCCACAAATACGTGGTCACCCCAGACATGGTCGAGCAGCTGGGAGCGGGAATACACCCGCTCGGGATGGGTCATCATGAAATGCAGCAAGCGGAACTCGGTGGGGCCCAGCTCCAGGGCCTGTTCGTTGCCGTAGACCCGATGGGAGATGGGGTCCAGCTTGAGGCCGGAGATTTCCACCGCATCCTCGGTCATCTGCGGCGCGCGCCGGCGCAGCACGGCCTTGATGCGGGCCATCAGTTCACGCGGGCTGAAGGGTTTGGTGATGTAGTCGTCCGCCCCGGTCTCCAGGCCCTGGATCTTGTCGCGCTCGTCAGAGCGGGCGGTGAGCATGATGATGGGGATGCCCTTGAGGCGGTGGTCGCCGCGGATGCGCTTGGCCAGTTCGATGCCGGAAATCCCCGGCAGCATCCAGTCCAGCAGCATGATGTCGGGCAAGGCCCCGCGCAGCAGATTGATGGCCTCATCCGCGTCGGAGGCCACAATCACGTCATGACCGTGCTGACCCAGATTGAATTTGAGAACTTCCTGAATACCCGGTTCGTCTTCGACTACGAGAATGGTGGCAGACATGACAGCTCCCAAGTTTTTCGATTGAGAGCCATGTTATGACGATTTCATGAACGTTATGTGACAACGGGCGATGAAATTGCATATAAAAACAATTACATATAAAAAAAGGCGCCTTTCGGCGCCTGGGGAATATCTTGCGGTGTCTGAAACAATTCCCATCCTTGGGCTGGGGAGAGGCGGGATGGCCTCCCCCCGCGGGGTATCAGTCCACGCGTTCGCCGTGCAAGGTGATGTCCATGCCTTCGCGTTCCTGCTCTTCGGTGATGCGCAGGCCCATGACCATGTCCAGTATCTTGAGGATGATGAAGGTGCCGACCGCGGTGTAGGCGACGGTGATCAGTACGCCTTCGATCTGGGTGACGACCTGGCCCATGCTGCCGGCCGTGCCGCCGATCGCCTCGACCGCGAAGAAGCCGGTGAGGATGGCGCCGACGATGCCGCCGATACCGTGTACGCCGAAGGCATCCAGGGAGTCGTCATACTTCAGCATCTTCTTCAGGGAGGTGGCGGACCAGAAGCAGATCACACCGGCGACGGCACCGATGATCAGGGCGCCCATGGGGTCGACGAAACCGGAGGCCGGGGTGATGGCCACCAGACCCGCGACGGCACCGGAGGCGATGCCCAGGACGCTGGGTTTGCCCTTGCCGATCCATTCCGCGAACATCCAGCCCAGAGCAGCGGCGGCGGTGGCGATCTGGGTCACGGCCATGGCCATACCGGCACGGCCATCAGCAGCCACGGCGGAGCCGGCGTTGAAGCCGAACCAGCCCACCCACAGCATGGCGGCACCCATCACGGTCAGGGTCAGGTTATGGGGCGCCATGGGCTCCTTGCCGTAACCGATCCGCGGGCCGAGCATCATGGCGGCAACCAGACCGGCCACACCGGCGTTGATGTGCACCACGGTGCCGCCGGCGAAGTCCAGCACGCCCATGTCCCACATGAAGCCGCCGTCACCGGACCACACCATGTGGGCGATAGGGGCGTACACCAGCAGGGACCACAGGGCCGTGAACCACAGCATGGCGGAGAACTTCATGCGGTCGGCAAAGGCGCCGGTGATCAGGGCGGGCGTGATGATGGCGAAGGTCATCTGGAAGGTCATGAACACCGATTCCGGGATGGAAGCGGTCATGCTGTCCTTACCCATGCCAGTCAGGAAGGCCTTGCCCAGGCTGCCGAAGAAGGAATAGAAGTTGGTGACTCCCTTCTCCATGCCGGTGGTGTCGAAGGCGATGCTATAGCCGGCCACCATCCACAGCACCGAGATCAGGGCAGTGATGGCGAAGCTTTGCATCATGGTGGCCAGGACGTTCTTCTTACGCACCATGCCGCCGTAGAACAGGGCCAGACCAGGAATGGTCATGAGCAGCACCAGGGCGGTGGAGGTGAGCATCCAGGCAGTGGCGCCGGAATCCACCTTGGGGGCCTCGGCTGCGGGTGCCTCGGCTTCGGGTGCCGCAGCCTCAGGGGCCGGGGCAGCTTCGGCTGCGGGTGCCGCAGCTTCCGGTGCCGGAGCGGCTTCCATGGTGGCCGCGGGCTCGGTCATCGGTACTTCTTCGGACATGGCTACGCCGGAAAGGCCCAGCGCGCCCACCAACATCAAACTTGCAAGTAGATGCTTCATGGTCATTTCTCCTTAGATCGCCGTCTCACCGGTCTCGCCGGTGCGGATGCGGACGACCTGTTCCAGGTCCCAAACGAAAATTTTGCCGTCGCCGATCTTGCCGGTCTGGGCAGCCTTGGAAATGGCCTCGATCGCCTGATCCAGCACGTCGGCCTTGATGGCCACCTCCAGCTTGACCTTGGGCAGGAAATCGACGACGTACTCGGCGCCCCGGTACAACTCGGTATGGCCCTTCTGGCGGCCGAAGCCCTTGACCTCGGTGACGGTGATGCCGGACACCCCCATGGCGGAGAGGGCTTCGCGCACCTCGTCCAGCTTGAAAGGTTTGATGATGGCGGTGATGAATTTCATATCTGTCTCCTGAATGAGCGCCCTGTCTCCATCCCGGCCGACCTGTTCAGGCCGGCCGGGTGATTTCAGACGGGGTTAGAAGGACTTGGAGAAGGAGAGGGCCAGAACACCCTTGCTGACGTCCTTGGCCGGAGTGCCCCACCAGTAAGCGCCGGCAATGGGGTCGGCATCCGTGTCGGAGTAAGCCAGGGTTACCGTGCCATAGCCGATGTCCTTGGTTACGCCCACTTTCCAGTCGGTGTAATCGGACGCGG
Organism: Thiobacillaceae bacterium; assembly: GCA_041752155.1. Lineage (GTDB taxonomy): Bacteria > Pseudomonadota > Gammaproteobacteria > Burkholderiales > Thiobacillaceae > PFJX01. The sequence continues at coordinate 5,661 of JBGSHR010000275.1, forward strand.
AAATGTGCTTGATGCTCTGATGTCCAACATGGCCCAGCACGCCCCAGCCTTCGCCTAGGTCGTAACTGGCGTTCAGTTCCAGGTAGTCGCTGCCCTTGGTTTTGACGGTGCCGAGCGTGCCCCAGCCGACAAAGTAGTCGGAGACTGCATTGCTGTATTTCAAGGAGACGGTCTTCCAGCTCAGGCTCAGATAGGCCTCGGTGGTGTCCGGGGAGACTGCGCCTGCCACTTTGTCGCCGGGGTAGTAGTAAGTGATCAATCCAACGTCATAGCCGAAGTCATCGGAAATGGCACCGCGGTAACCGCCGTAAAGGTCGATTTCCATGCTGCTATTGGCTTTGTAACCGCCAGCATTTACCCAGCCTTGGTTGGACATCCAGGTGCCGACATACAGGCCGCTGGAGTGGGCATAATCAAAACCACCAGAGATGGCGGGTTTGTGCTGAGTTTGAGAGATGCCACGGAAAATGTAATCCGTGGTGATGCCGATGTTGCCGGTAACGGGGCTGTCTTCGGCGATAGCGGCCAGAGGAGCGGAAATGAGGCCGGACAAAACGAGCAGGTAAGTCAGTTTTTTCATTGCGGTTCTCCAGTGCGGTAAGGGGTGCAATGTTGCACAACCCCCATTAGCATGGTCCGTGCCAGTTATATTACATATTATTAATCAATTAGTTATTTGTCTCTGTGCGATCCCGGCGCAGATTGTCGCCCTGTGTTGGTGCATTGATAAAGGGGGGCGCACCGAGTTGGGCGTGCCTCGTGCCGTTAGCGTCGCAGCGTCGGGTGAGTCCCCTTTGATAAACTGCGGCCCAATGAAAATCGGCATTCGAGGATAGACATGTTCAAACAGAAACTCGCGGAAGATGTGGCCGGCAAGGTGTCCGAGGTGTTGGCCATGAGTCCAGCCCGGGATATGGAAAAGAACCTCAAGGCGGCCTTGTCCGCTTGGTTGGCCAAGCTGGATCTGGTGACTCGGGAGGAATTCGACGTGCAGACCCAGGTGCTGGCCCAGACTCGGGAAAAACTCCAGGCCCTGGAGGCCAGGGTCGCCCACCTGGAAGGCGGAGCGGGCGAGTGAAACCCGGTCGTGGCTTGGTCGTGCTGGCCGCCTTGCTGGAACTTGCCGCCTGCTCCACCAACCCCATGACCGGACGCAGCCAGCTCATGCTGGTGCCGGAGCGCCAGGTGATCGCCCAGTCCCTCACTGCCTACAAGGCGGAATTGGCGCCCCATGCCCAGAAGGGCAGGCTCAACGACAACTCCCAGACGGTGCAACGGGTGCACGCCATCACCGATCGTCTGGTGGCCCAGGCCATCCGCTATCGGCCGGATACCCGGGCCTGGGCTTGGGAGGTCAATGTCATCGACGATCCCAAGACCCTCAACGCCTTCTGCATGCCCGGCGGCAAGATGGCCATCTATTCCGGGCTGATGGAGCGCTTGAAGGTGAGCGATGACGAGATCGCCCAGGTCATGGGCCACGAGATCGGCCATGCCCTGGCCAACCACGGCGCCGAGCGGATGTCCGTGGGCATGGTGTCGGACATCCTGGTCAGCGCCTTGGCGGGCCATCGTAGTGGCGCCCAGCAAGGCGGGCAATTGGCCGCCCTGGTGGCCTGGCAGCTGCCCAACAGCCGTGGGGCGGAGACGGAGGCCGACCGCATCGGCATCGAGCTTGCCGCCCGCGCCGGCTATGACCCGGAGGCAGCGCCACGGCTGTGGCAGAAGATGATGCAGGCCTCTGGCGAGAAAGGCCGGTTTGACCTGCTTTCCACCCATCCGGCCTCGGAGAAACGCATGGCGGAATTGGCTGCCCTGGCGCCCCACATGCATCCTCTCTATGCGGAAGCGGTTAGGAATCCGACCGTTCCTCCCACCATGTTCGCGGCCAATGTGCGCGATGTCAGCGATGGCAATGCGAGTGCCAGCCCCCTGGCTGCGGGTGGGGCGCCGCGGCCTCTCGCCCTGGTCAGTGTCGGCTTCGAGCGTTTCAAGCAGGGTGAAGCCACCCTGGAGTGCGAGACCTGCGGCCTCAAGTTCGGCAACCGCAAGGACAGGCTCAAGGCCTTGCATGACAGCCAGGCCTGGGAACCGCTGGCGCGGGAGGTGTTGGATATCGGTTTCAGCCAGGACATCGCCTGGTATTACCTGGGTGCCGCCGCCGAAGGCTTGGGGCTGAGCGTCCCCGCCAGCCGCTATTACCAGCAGGCGGCCAGTCTGGCGCGCCAGACTGGCACCCACTGCAAGGGCAGCTTTGCCGATCTGTGCAACGGCATCCCGTTGCCGAACCGGGCGGAGGAGCGGTTGGCGCATCTGCCCCGCTGACATCATGGAGACTCTAGTCGAAGTGGCGGCCGCCGTGATCGAACGGCCCGATGGCGGATTTCTCATGGCCAGTCGTCCGGCGGGCAAGGTCTATGCGGGCTGGTGGGAGTTTCCCGGCGGCAAGGTGGAGCCGGGTGAATCCCCGCGCCAGGCCCTGGACCGGGAATTACAGGAAGAACTGGGTATCCGGGTGGAAGAGGCCTGGCCCTGGTTGAATCGAAGCTTCGTCTATCCCCACGCCCATGTGATGCTGCGTTTCTTCCGGGTCACCCGTTGGCAAGGAACGCCTCACCCCCACGAAGGACAGATGTTGGACTGGACCCGGGCCGACGCCCCCAGTGTGGCGCCCATCCTGCCCGCCAACGGTCCCATCCTCAAGGCTCTACGCCTGCCCGTGGAGTACGCCATCTCGGATGTGGCCGCCCTGGGCGAGGCGGAGTTCCTGTTGCGCCTGGAGCGCCGTCTGGCCGCGGGTTTGCGCTTGGTGCAGCTGCGCGAGAAGGCAATGCCGCAGGATGAGTTTTTCCGTCTCGCCCAGGTGGTGGCGGCACGCTGCCAAGCCTACGGGGCTATCCTGATGATCAATGGCGATGCCGATCTGGCCGTGCGCCTGGGAGCGGGATTGCACCTGAACTCCAGCCAACTTATGCAATGTCGCCAGCGCCCTGATTTCGAATGGGTGGGGGCGTCCTGCCACGATCCGGCCGAGTTGCAACGGGCGGCGGAACTGGAACTGGATTTCGTCCTGCTCTCGCCGATCCTGCCCACCGCCAGCCATCCCGGTGCGGCGCATCTAGGTTGGGACACGCTGGCGCAATGGCTGCGGGATTACCCCCTGCCGGTGTTCGCGCTGGGGGGGCTGACGCGGGCGAATCTGGACCTGGCGCGCGGTCTGGGGGCCCATGGCGTGGCGCTCAAGGGCGCCGCCTGGAAGGCATGACGATGAAGCCCTTGATTTGGCGGGTCTTGCCTTTCGTGCTGATCGTCCTGGTGGGGGTGGTGGTCTGGCAGTATCCGGTGCCGCGCAGTCCAAAGGATGGGGCGTTGCTGGCCTGCGCCACTCTGGCCTCCGGTTGCACCACTCAGTTGTCGGGCCGCCAGGTCAGCGTGGGCATGACGGGAGAACTCAAGCCGCTGCATGCCTTTCAGGTCTGGGCCAAGGCGGCGGGCGCGCGCAAGGTGGAGGCCCGTTTCACCATGGCGGGCATGGACATGGGATTCAATCTCTACACCCTGCGCCCGGACCCTGAAGGGGTGTTCCGTGGCAGCGTCACCCTGCCGGTATGCGTCACCGGCCGCCGAGATTGGGTCATGATTCTGGAGATCGACGGGGCTCAATTACAGGTGCCATTTGTAACTGAGTTGTAATATGGGGCAAAGTCCGGCGTGCCTATAATCAGTTGAGCATGCATGATGCGTGGTAGTTGAAGGAGAAAAAATGCCTACCGAACATACCTATAAGCAGTTTGATACCGACCTGGAAGCGGTGCGCGCACGCGTGCTGGAGATGGGCGGTATGGTGGAGGAACAACTCAACCGGGCCATCGACGCCCTGGTTTCCGGCGACACTTCCCTGGCGGAAGAGGTGGTCGCCAACGATCATCGGGTCAATGGCATGGAAGTGGCGGCCGACGAGGCCTGCACCCAGATCCTCGTTCGGCGCCAGCCCACCGCCGGCGACCTGCGCATGATCCTGACCATCATCAAGACCATCACCGATCTGGAGCGCATCGGCGACGAAGCGGCCAAGATCGCCCGTTACTCCATCAAGGTCTACGAAAGCGGCCGCATCGTCACGCCCCGTTTCACCGAGATCAAGTACATGGCCAGCCTGGCCAACAAGATGTTGCGCGACTCCCTTGATGCCTTCGCCCGCCTCGACGCCTCGGGCGCCGCCGCGGTGGCGCGTCAGGACATGGAGGTGGACGAGGAATTCCACCTCATCACGCGCCACCTCATCACCTTCATGATGGAAGACTCGCGCACCATCTCCACCTTCATCGACCTGATGTTCGTGGTGAAGGCCATCGAGCGCATCGGTGACCACTCCAAGAACATCTCCGAGTACGTGGTGTTCATGGTCAAGGGCAAGGACGTGCGCCATACCACGCTGGAAGAACTGGAACGCGAAATCCAGTAAGCGCGGATTCAGGCAAGAAGCCGGCTGAGGCCGGCTTTTTTGTTGCCGCGCCCCATCAGTGGTGGGGCATGGCGCCCGCGTGGGCCTCGGCCACCACCGACACGGATGCTTCGTGCCCGTTGCGATCCTTGACGGTCAGGGTGATGGGCACCTTGTCGCCCGCCTTGATCTGGCCTTTGAGGCCGATGAACATCAGGTGCAGCCCGCCCGGCTTGAGGTTGACGGTGCGCCCCTTGGGCAGGTCGATTTCCTTGACCTGACGCATTTCCATCATGCCGTTGGCCATCTTCATGATGTGCAGTTCCAGGGAGGCGGACACCGGGCTGCTGCCTCCCACCAGGGCCATGTCCGTCGGCGCGGTGAGGTCAAGGAACCCCCCCGCCACCTGCTGTCCCGGCGCCGTGGCGCGCACCCAGGCGTTTTCCACCTTGAGGTCGGCGGCCTGGGCCAGGGAGGTGAGCAGAAGGCAGGTCAACAGGGGAGCAAGGCGTGGGCGCATGGCGAGGGTCTCCGAACAAGCGTGGCTGGGCAGTGTAGTTTCTAACGGTGCCGAGGGTCTAACGGTGCCAAGGGGCGAAAACAGATCCTTAGTCCAGGGCGATGCGCGCTTTGACCCAGAAGAAGCGGCCGGGTTCGTTGACTCGGGTGGTCTGGGCGAAGCCGGACACCATGGCGCCGGCGCGGCTGATGTGTTCGGCGTAGCGCTTGTCGAAGACGTTGTCCACGCCGGCGCTGACCAGCCATTTCCTGTCGGGCTGGTAGGCCGTGTTGAGGGCCAGGGTGGCGAAGCCCGGGGTGGGGCCGATATCGGTGCCGACGATGTTGCCGTAACCCACGTCGACCCGATCCTGGCGCGCCACGCCGCGCAGCACGCCGCCCCAGGTCCAGGGGCCGGTGCGGTAATCCAGCCCCAGCCGCGCTTCCAGAGGAGGGGTTTGGGCCAGGGGGGTCTGGCGCGTGTCGTTGTCGCCACGGACGTAGGCCAGGTTGCCGCGCAAGGTCCAGTTCGGCTGGAAGCGCCAGGCCAGATCCGCTTCGCCGCCATAACGGGTCACGTCATTGTTGGCGGCGGTGCAGTTGCCGGGGGTGCTGCAGGAGCCGGTGACGTGGGTGAGGATGAAGTCGTCGATCTTGCTGTACCAGACCGAGACGGAACCGCTGAGCTGGTCGTTGCGCCACAGCAGGCCGGTGTCGAGCTGGGTGTTCTTTTCCGGATTCAACTGGCTGGCCGCGGTCAGGCCGTCGTAGGTGCTGGCTTCCCAATAGTCCATGGGGCGTTCGGCGTGGCCCAGGCCGATGAAGACGGTGGCGGGCTGGGCGGTCAGATCCTGTTCGTAGCGGACGAAGCCGCTGCTCAGGTTTTCGTCGGCGCTGGCCTGGAAGACCCCGGTGGTCTTGTCGTAGCGGTCCGCCGCGTGGTCGTCCAGACGTAGTCCGCCGATCAGGCGGGCGCTGCTGCCCAACTCGTGGCGCAATTCGCCGTACAGGCCGGCGATGCGGGTGTCCATGTCCTGGATGCGCGGGCGGCTCTCGTAGGTGTAGGCGCTGGCGCCCATGCCGGTGCGCAGGGTGTGCTGGTTCTGCTGCCAGTCCACGCCCAGGGTGAGCTGGGTGTTCGCCGCCACGGCCAGTTCGGCGGCGGCGCGGGCGCCCTGGGTCTCTCGGTCCGGGTTGTTGACCATGGCCATGCCGCTCAGGGTGCGCAGGCTGTAGTTGTCCATGACGTGGTCGATGTAGCTGTAATAGGCCTGGGCCGAGACCTTCTGCAGCACCGGGCCCAGGTTTTTGCGCTCGAACTTCAGGCTGTAGCCGTCCCGGTCGAACTTCACTCCGTCCATGTTGCGGTCGGCGTAGGCCGCCTCGGCCGCGCTGGCCACGGCGGCGAGTTCGACCCGGGTGTGGGCGTCCGGCGTCCAGCCGCCCAGGACATTCAGGTTCTTGCGGGTGTAGAAGGAATGCACCTTGGTGCCCGCGCCATCCTCGTAATCGTCGGATTCGGCGTAGTTGGCGCTGGCCTGGAAGTAGGTCTTCTCGCCGGCGACGGTGCCGCTGGCCAGGGCGTCCAGACGCCCCCAGGAGCCGGCCATCAAGCTGCCGGAGGCGTGAGTGCGGCGCAGCTGCTTGGGATCGCGCTCGAACAGGACCACACCGGCCAGGTTGCCATTGCCGTGGCTGACACTCTGGGGCCCCTTCAGCACCGTGACCTTGTCGAATACCTCGGGAAACACGTAGGCGGTGGGCGGGTCCATGCGCATGCCGCAGCCGCCCAGCAGCTCGGCGCCATCCACCAGCAGGTTGAGGCGGGAGCCGGCCAGGCC
>JBGSHR010000276.1:0-3942 GCA_041752155.1 Thiobacillaceae bacterium
GGGCCTGCTGCGCCGCCGCCTGGCCCGTGGGCCCGGCACCCACCCCGCCCTCGACGATCCGGACTGGAATCGGCTCATGCTGCCGGCGGCCTTGTTGCTGCTGGTGCTGGTGAGCCGGGCGGGCCTGTCGCAATGGCAGAACGTGCCCCTGCTCAACCTGGTGGTGCCCCTGCTGGTGGCCTTCCTAGCCATCCGCGCCTGCCTGTACCTGCTGCGCCGCATCCTGAAACCCAGCGCCAATCTGCGCACCCTGGAACAGCTTGTGTCCTGGCTGGCCTGGGGGGTCCTGGCCCTGCACATCACCGGCCATCTGGACAACGTGGCGGCCGCCATGGATGCGGTCAGCCTCAGCGTCGGCCAGCAGCGCATCTCCCTCTACACCGTGCTCATGGGCCTGCTTTCCCTGGCCGCCACCCTCATGCTGGCCCTGTGGCTGGCACGTTTGGCGGAGACCCGTGTGATCGAGGCCATGCCCATCACCGCCAACATGCGCCTGGCCTTGAGCAAGCTGGCCCGGGCCTTGTTCGCCGTGGTGGCGGTGCTCATCGCCCTGCCCCTGGTGGGCATCGACATCACCGTCCTGTCGGTGTTCGGCGGCGCCCTGGGGGTCGGCCTGGGCCTGGGCTTGCAGAAGATCGCCGCCAACTACGTGTCCGGCTTCACGCTGCTGCTGGACCAGTCCATCCGCATCGGCGACATGATCTCCGTGGGACCCCACACCGGCATGGTGACCCGGATCGCCACCCGCTATACCGTGGTGCGCAGTCTGGACGGCACCGAGAACATCATCCCCAACGAGACCATGATCACCTCGCCGGTGGTCAACCGCAGCCTCACCGACACGGACAACCTGATCATGCTGCCGCTCCAGGTGGCCTATGGTTCCGACCTGAACCGGGTGCGGGAGATGCTGCTGAATCTGGCGCGGAATCATCCGCGCGTGCTAACCGCCCATGATCCTCAGGTGCGCCTGAAGGACTTCGGTGAAAACGGCATCGACCTGGTGCTGGCGGTGTGGATCTCGGACCCGGAGGAGGGCGAGCTCAGCCTGCGCTCTGACCTGAACTGGGCGATCTGGGAGACCTTCCAGCGAGAAGGCGTCGAGATACCCTATCCCCAGCGGGTGGTTCATATGGCGCAAAGCGCCCACGTCGCGCTGTAACATGGTTGTAAACTATCCTTACATTTTTTGAAGTCGAGAAAAGCATGACCCAATATCTCAATGGCCTGATCGAGCTGCCCTGGTGGGGCTATGTGCTGGTGGCTCTGGCCCTGACCCACGTCACCATCGCCGCCGTCACCATCTTCCTGCACCGGGCCCAGGCCCACCGTGCCCTGGACCTGCACCCCATCGTCAGCCATTTCTTTCGCTTCTGGCTGTGGCTCACCACCAGCATGGTCACCAAGCAATGGGTGGCGGTGCACCGCAAGCACCACGCCAAGTGCGAAACCCCGGACGATCCCCACAGCCCCCAGGTGTTGGGTCTGAGCAAGGTCCTCTGGCAAGGCGCCGAGCTGTATGAAGCGGCCACCAAACAGCAGGCGACCGTGGACCACTACGGTCATGGCACCCCGGACGACTGGCTCGAGCGGCAGGTCTACACCGGCCGCAACATGTGGGGCATCTTCCTGATGCTCGCTATCGACCTGGCCCTGTTCGGTCCCCTCGGTCTCACCATCTGGGCGGTGCAGATGATCTGGATCCCCATCTTCGCCGCCGGCGTCATCAACGGCATCGGCCACTACTGGGGTTACCGCAACTTCACCAGCGAGGACGCCAGCACCAACATCGTCCCCTGGGGCATCCTCATCGGCGGCGAGGAGCTGCACAACAATCATCATGCCTACGGCAGTTCCGCCAAGCTCTCCAACCGCTGGTACGAGTTCGACATCGGCTGGGCCTACATCCGCGTCCTGGAAATACTCGGCCTGGCCAGCGTCAAAAAGGTGGCCCCCAAGGTACGCTGGGGCGAGATCAAGCATTTCTGCGACACCGACTTGCTGCAAGCCGTCATCACCCACCGCTACGACGTGCTCACCCGCTACAGCCGCACCATGAAGCGGATATGCGTCCAGGAGATGGATAAGCTGCAACTGGACAAGCTGCGCGAAGCCCTGCCGGAAGTGCGTCAGTTGCGTCGCTGGCTGAACCGGGACAGCAAGACCTTGAAGGCGGCCGAACAGGCCAAGCTCCAGACCGTGCTGGCCAAGAGTGCCCAGCTCAACACCATCTATCAGATGCGCCAGGAACTCATCGCCCTGTGGAGCCGTTCCAATGCCTCCCGGGAGCAGCTGGTGCATCAGCTGCAGGACTGGTGCCAGAAGGCGGAAGCCAGCGGCATCGATGCCCTGTCCCAGTTTTCCATGAAACTGCGTAGTTACTCCTGAGCCGGCGGGGGCGGTTCGTCCGGCATTCGAGAGCCATCAGCTGTCGTTCCGGCGATGATGCTCCGGCGTCGGGCCTCCCATCCTGCCCCCTTCGCTCTATCGCGATGCCAACAAAAAACCCCGCCAAGGCGGGGTTTTTTGTTCAGGAAAGCCCGGCTTACTTGAGCTTGGTTTCCTTGTAAGCCACATGCTTGCGCACGACGGGATCGAACTTGTTGATCTCCATCTTGCCGGGCATGGTCTTCTTGTTCTTGGTGGTGGTGTAGAAATGGCCGGTGCCCGCGGAGGACTCCAGCTTGATTTTTTCGCGTCCGCCTTTTGCCATGATCTATCTCCTTACAGGACGCCGCTGGCGCGCAAATCGGCCAGGACGACATCAATGCCCTTCTTGTCGATCAGACGCAGACCGGCATTTGAAAGACGCAGGCGGACCCAACGGTTCTCACTTTCCACCCAGAAGCGGCGGTATTGGAGGTTGGGCAGAAAACGACGTTTGGTCTTGTTGTTGGCGTGGGACACATTGTTCCCCACCATCGGCTTCTTGCCGGTGACCTGACACACACGGGCCATGATGGTTACCCCTGGAAATGCGAAAACGGAAAGTCGGGCTTTATATCACAGCCCGGTTTCATTGGTCAAAGAAATCCCCGCTCGGCGAAAGACACTCCACCCTCCCCGGCGACGATGAAATGGTCCAGGACCCGGGCATCCACCAGGGCCAGGGCGGCCTTGAGCTGATCCGTGAGCCAGCGGTCGGCCTGGCTCGGCTCCGCCAGTCCCGAGGGGTGGTTGTGGGCCAGAATCACGCCGGCGGCATTGTGGGCCAGGGCGCGTTTCACCACCTCCCGGGGATAGACGCTGGTCTGGGTCAGGGTGCCGCGGAACAACTCTTCCATGGCGATGACGCGGTTCTGGGCATCCAGGAACACGGCCATGAACACCTCATGGCCCAGGCCGGCCAGTTTCAGCCGGAGATAATCCCGTACCGCCCCCGGAGAACTCAGGCTATCCCGCTCGCGCAGGGTTTCCGTCAGGGCGCGCCGGGACATCTCCAGCACCGCCTTCAACTGGGCGAACTTGGCCGGCCCCAGGCCTGGAAACAGGCTGAACTCCGCCTCGCTGGCGGCGAACAGCCGGGTCAGGCTGCCGAAATGGGTGATCAGGTCCCGGGCCAGCGCCACCGCGCTCTTGCCCTTCACTCCGACGCGCAGGAACAGGGCCAGCAGTTCCGCGTCGGACAAGGATTCGGCGCCGCGCGCCAACAGCTTCTCCCGGGGGCGTTCGCCCTCCGGCCAATCGGTGATCGCCATGCCATTACTCCCTGTTGGTCTGTGTGCCCGGTGCGTTGCCGGGGCCGGCGCTATTGTCTGGCGCTATTGTTCAGGCATCCAGCAGACTAATCCAGTGCACCACGGGGACTTGGGCGGCGGCGGCGAGATGGACCTGGCAGCCGATGTTGGCGGTGGCGATGAGTTCCGGCCCAGGGCGCTGCAGGTGGGCGAGCTTGCGCGCCCGCAACTGCCCGGCCAACTCGGCTTGCAGCAGGGCGTAGGT
>JBGSHR010000277.1:0-3551 GCA_041752155.1 Thiobacillaceae bacterium
CGGCGCCAGGGCCTCGGCCATCTCCACGTTGGCGGCGTAGTCGGAGGCGGGGCAGAAGGCGATGGCGTCCTCGCCGGAGTCGGCCAGGACGTGGAATTCATGGGAGCCGGAGCCGCCGATGGCGCCGGTGTCCGCCGCCACGGCGCGGAATTTCAGGCCCAGGCGGGTGAAGACGCGCGAGTAGGCGGCGTACATGGTCTGGTAGGTCGCCTCCAGGCTGTCCTCGGAGGCGTGGAAGGAATAGGCGTCCTTCATGAGGAATTCCCGGGCGCGCATGACGCCGAAACGGGGCCGAATCTCGTCGCGGAACTTGGTCTGCACCTGGTAGAAGTTCACCGGCAGCTGGCGGTAGGAGCGGATCTCCTTGCGCGCCAGGTCGGTGATGACTTCCTCATGGGTGGGGCCGAAGCAGAAGTCGCGCTGGTGGCGGTCCTTGATCTTCAGCATCTGGGGCCCGAACACCGCCCAGCGGCCGGATTCCTGCCACAGCTCGGCGGGCTGCACCGCGGGCATGAGCAGCTCGATGGCGCCGGCCCGGTTCATCTCCTCGCGCACGATGGCCTCCACCTTGCGCAGGATGCGCAGCCCCAGGGGCATCCAGGTGTACAGGCCGGAGCCCAGGCGCTTGATGAGCCCGGCGCGCAGCATGAGTTGGTGGCTGGCGAGTTCGGCTTCGGCCGGGGCTTCTTTGCTGGTGGAGAGGAAGAATTGAGTGATCCGCATGATGGGGGTGGGGGTTGAATAGAGCGCGGATTTTAGCAGGGTGGGCGGTCACGGCCCGCTAGCGGATGTGGGACAGCTCTTTGTTGAGCATCTCGATGTTCTTTTCGTGCAGGCGCACGGCGTCCATGAGCTTGTCCCGGTTGGTGCCGGGCTGGCGGCTGCCGGCGGCATAGGCGGAGCGGGCGGCGGTCAGGTTGCGTTCCTCGCTGCTGCGTTCCTCTACCAGGAGCTGGCGCCGCATGTCGTCGCGCTTGCGCTGGGTGCTCGGGTCCACCCTGGGGAAATAGCTCGGCGTGGGGGATTTTGTGGAGGCCTTGCGCTTGCTGCCGGAACCGGCGGGGGCATAGGGTGCCGCATTCGATTTGTCGGGGATGACGAGTTGCGGCTTGGTGCCCGGTTTGGGCATGTTGGTGTAGGTGACAAAGCCGTTTTCATCCACGAATTTGTAGATCTCTGCCTGGGCGGGCAGGGCGACGATGAACAGGAAGGCGGCGGCTAGACGCATGGCGCGGATACAGGTGTGGTCTCGTCCCAGTTTACAGGGAATGGCAAGGGCCATGGACGCCGGCCTTCGAGGGGCGCCATGATGCGCGCCGTAGGCTCCACCTTGAGGAATCCGAGCTCTGTTGAGCAATTTCATGCCATGTCTCCACCGAGGGGGTATTCCGTCGAACCAATGAGAAAGGGCGGGTTTCCCCGCCCTTATCTATCGGCTGAAGACTACAAAGCTTGAGCGATTACAGGCTGTAGTACATGTCGAATTCAACCGGATGAGTGGTCATGCGGAAGCGGGTCACGTCTTCCATCTTCAGCTCGATGTAGGCATCGATGAACTCGTTGCTGAACACGCCACCACGGGTCAGAAACTCGCGATCCTGATCCAGGCTTTCCAGGGCCATTTCCAGGCTGCTGCAAACCTTCGGAATGGCGGCCTCTTCTTCCGGGGGCAGGTCGTACAGGTTCTTGTCGGAAGGATCGCCGGGGTGGATCTTGTTCTGGATGCCATCCAGGCCGGCCATCATCAAGGCGGCGAAGGCCATGTACGGGTTGGCGGTGGGGTCGGGGAAACGCACCTCGATGCGGCGGGCCTTGTCGGATGCCACGTGGGGGATGCGGATGGAGGCGGAACGGTTGCGGGCGGAGTAGGCCAGCATCACCGGGGCTTCGAAGCCGGGCACCAGGCGCTTGTAGGAGTTGGTGCCGGGGTTGGTGATGGCGTTCAGGGCCTTGGCATGCTTGATGATGCCGCCGATGTAGTACAAGGCCGTTTCGGACAGACCGGCGTAGCCGTTGCCGGCAAACAGGTTCTTGCCGTCTTTCCAGATGGACTGGTGCACGTGCATGCCGGAACCGTTGTCGCCAACGATGGGCTTGGGCATGAAGGTGGCGGTCTTGCCATAGCTGTGGGCCACGTTATGCACCACGTACTTCAGGATCTGGGTCCAGTCAGCGCGCTGCACCAGGGAGCTGAACTTGGTGCCGATCTCGCACTGGCCGGCGGTAGCCACTTCGTGGTGGTGCACCTCCACGGGCACCCCCATGTCTTCCATGGCCAGGCACATGGCGGAGCGGATGTCCTGCAGGCTGTCCACGGGGGGCACGGGGAAGTAGCCGCCCTTGACCCGGGGACGGTGGCCGATGTTGCCCGCCTCGGTTTGGTCGCCGGAAGACCAGGCGGCCTCTTCGGACTGGATCTTGACGGCGCAACCGGACATGTCGTCATGCCAGGTGACGGAGTCGAAAATGAAGAATTCGGGTTCCGGGCCGAAGTAGGCGACGTCGCCCACGCCGCTGGACTTGAGGTAAGCCTCGGCGCGCTTGGCGATGGAGCGGGGGTCCCGGTCGTAACCTTTGCCGGTATCCGGCTCGATGACGTCGCAGGTCAGGATGAGGGTGGCCTCGTCCATGAAGGGGTCCAGGTTGGCGGTGTCCGGATCCGGCATCAGCAGCATGTCGGAGGCCTGGATGCCTTTCCAGCCGGCGATGGAGGAACCGTCGAAGGCATGGCCCTCGTTGAATTTCTCTTCAGGATCAAAAGCGGTGACGGGTACGGAAACGTGCTGTTCCTTGCCGCGGGTATCGGTAAAGCGAAAATCGACGAATTTGACGTCGTTTTCCTGAATCATTTTCACTACATCGGCGACCGCCATTTCGAACTCCTCAATAGACTGGATTGCAATCAAGTGGAACCCCACGGGAGGCATGGTTAGCATGTTCCATGCCATGCCCCGAACAGGACGAAGTCATTGTGCCACAATGGCCTCGTTCCCAGAACGGGGAGAAGTTTGCTTCAATATGGTGCGCAATGCACCGGCATGGCGCCACCTAATTTTCCAAGAGGGGGCATGGCACCCCCTACAATTCGTGCTGTTTGATTGCCGCCTTTTGCCATGACTGATCGCTATGCCGTGTTCGGCAACCCCATCGCCCACTCCAAATCCCCCTTGATCCATGCCGCCTTCGCGCGGCAAACCGGCCAGGACCTGTGCTACGAAGCGCGTCTGGTATCCCTGGACGGCTTTCCTGAGGCGCTCCTGGCCTTTCGCGACGGGGGGGGCGCGGGTGCCAATGTCACCGTGCCGTTCAAGGAGCAGGCCCACGCCCTCGCCACTCGGCTGACCCCCAGGGCGCAGGTGGCCGGGGCGGTGAATACCCTCAAGTTCACGGGCGTGGAGATGCTGGGGGACAACACCGACGGCATCGGCCTGGTGCGCGATCTGGTGGATAACCTGGGCCTCGTCCTGGCGCAACGGCGCATCCTGCTCATGGGGGCGGGCGGCGCGGCGCGGTTTCTCACCTTCTGGAATCCACCGGCCTATCTGCTGCAC
>JBGSHR010000278.1:0-14628 GCA_041752155.1 Thiobacillaceae bacterium
ATGGCGGCGTCGATCACCGCCTTCTTTTGCGCCATGCGCGTGGCATGGCGCGCGGCGCGCTGCTTATCGGGCACGGGCGGCGATGGGACGGCGCGCCAGGGTCAGTACTAACGAATGCACCACCACGGCGGCCGCCAGGTACATCAGGGTGCTGCCCAGGAAGGCGGGGGCGTAGTCGATCCAGGTCTGGACGTACTGGGCCATGGAGGTCTCAGCCACCCGGCCGCCCATCCAGTAGAAGGCGCCGTTGGAGATGGCGAAGGCCACCAGGGTGGAAGCGACGACGGCGCCCGCCAGACGGCCCAGGCCGCTCAGATCGGTGCCGGCATTGCGCGCCAGCCAGCGGCCGCCGACCCACAGGACGGCATAGGCGGGCAACAGGGCGGCGTAGGCCGGGGTGACGCAGAAGGCGCTGGTGCCCATCATCTCGATGGCCACGTAGTCGATGGCCACGGCCTGGAGCAGGAAGGCGAGCAGCCAGGCCGGCGCCAGGTAGAGGCCGGCCAGGAAGAACACCGCCCAGGAGGCGTCGGGCATATGCAGGGCATCGCCGAAATGGTGAAAGCGGGTGGCGGCCATGAGGGCCATGAGGCCGAGGCCGATATAGCTCTGGGTGCGGGGGGAGCAGGTGGAACAGGCATTCATTTAGATTCTCCTTGAGTGGGGCTCCACACCGGGAGTGTGGCGTGGAGCGAGTTTAAGCCGGATTTCAGAAACTGGCCTTCATCCCGACTCGCCAATTGCGCGTGAAATTCACCGGGTAGATGGCGTTGTCCTGGACCCAGAGCCCGTTCTTGCGCTCGAACAGGTTTTCTATGGCGGCGAACCATTCCATGTTCTTGTGGCGGTATCGGTAGGCGACATCGGTGGACTGGTAGGTGGCCTGTTTCTGTGCATTGTTGTTGTCGAAGTCCTCCGCCGCCCAGGTGGCGCCACGCCAGGTATGCGTCAGGTTGAGGCTGGATGCGGCACTGGGTTGATAAGCCAGGCCCAGGGTATAGCTGTGGCGTGGCACACCCGGCAGATCCTTGCCGTTGAAGGCGCCGCCGCCATCGTTCTCGCGGTCTATGAGGGCACGGGTGTAGACATAGTTGAGGCTGGCGGAGAACCGGTCGGAAACCCGCCAGGTGTCCTGCGCCTCCAGGCCATATTTGTGGGTCTTGTCCAGATTGGTATTGGTGAAGGTGGCCGCGTTGTAATAGATCTCGTGGTCGAGATCCGCTCGGAACAGCGCGAGCTTCAGACGGTTGGCCCGCGTGACGTGGTTGAGACCCATGTTCAGGGTACGGCTCCTGGCCGGCACGATGAACCCGTTGAACGTGCCGCCGAAGTCGAAGAAGCGGTCGATGTCCGGCGCCTGGAATGCCTGATCGTAGTTAGCGAAGACGGACGCCCGGTCATTCAACCGGTGGTTGACGCCAATGTCCCAAGCGGTCAGGTCGTAATCCGACTTGAGCGCCACCCCGACGTTTGGCGCGTAGGTGTATTCCACCTGCTCGGTGCGAGCGCCGACGGACAGGGTGAATCGGTCGAAACGGCGCTGTCCCTGGGCATACCAACCCGTATTGTCCTTGCGGGTGCGGTTGCTGGAGCCGATGCGGGTGCCGTCGAAGGTCTGCACCCCCATCGTCAGGTCGAACGCAGCGCCCCGGTATTGCAAGGCAAGTTCGTCCGCCGTGTAGTCATAGTCGGATTTGGAGCTGTATGTGATCCAGTCCGACACCTTGTCCTCGCGGCTGTGGTGGGCGACGAGTTTCCATTCCGGGTTCAAGTCCACCGCCATGCCTGCCCGCCACAGATCGGACTCGAATTGTTGGTGGGTATAGGTATTTCCGCTGTTCTGGCTCGGATTGGCGTCGTATTCCGCCTGGGTGATGGCCCCCACGTAGCGCGTGTCGATACGCGTGCTGGCCGCATCCAGATTCAGTTTCAGGCGATCCGCCGGGCGCAACTCCAATCCGCCGCGCCAGGTCCGGTTGCTGGAGGCATCCTTGTGGCCGGTGACATCCGGGGCGCTATAGCCGTCCAGGCTGGCGTAGTCGGCGCTGGCGGTGAGACTCAGCCGCTCTTTCTTGAGGCCAGCCGTGACCGTGCCCGCCCGCGCGCCGAAGTTGCCCGCCGAGCCTTGCATCGAGATGCCCTCATGGGGACGCGTGTAAATCTGGATGGAGCCGGCGGTGGCGCCGTCGCCGAACATGACCGAGCCGCTGCCCTTGGTGATCTCGATGCGCTCGATGTCGACCAACGGAATGGCCCCGAGCAGTTGCGCGGACATATCGATGTTGTTGAGCCGGCGACCGTCCAGGGTGATGACGATGTTCTGGTAGCCGTCGCTAATGCCATAACCGCGCATATCGATCTTCGGCGTGAATTTGTTGCCGTAACTGGGGAGTACCCGCACAGAGGTATGTTGTGACAGATAGTCATACAAGGTCACCGCGCCAGATCGCTCGATCATGCCTTGGCTATGCACCTCGGAGGCGTAGGGCGCCATCACGTCGGGGGTCGGCGTGCGGGTGGCGGTGACGACGATCTCGTCGAGCAAGGTGGGGGCCTTGAGTGGGTCGGTGTCGTTGACTTGCGCCAGGACAGGCGCGCAGAACAGGCCGGCGATGAGCGCGGCCAGGGTGTTGCGTGGCATGGAGAGGGTTCCTTTTTCGTTCCCGGCGTCCCCGCGGGGAATACTCGAAGCGCGGGCCGAAAAAGGTGGTCGAAACCGATTTGACTGAAACCGCCCCACGCGGCCCGCGTACCTGCCCTCGCAAGGAGGACACCGGATTCGTAAGTCGCTAAAGCGACAACGACTCCGTAGCTTCAGGCCGGTCTCCGGGCTCGCGCGTAAAGTCGTTCGCCTTCCCGTCCTGGGACAGTGGCTGATGAACGACCGTTGAGCGCTTACCGTTGCGGGGGCAGCCGAGGCCTTGGGGGGATTCCCCTCACCTCGTTCCCGTTTCACCCGTCTCGCGACGGGCACCTGAAGCGGACGCCATTGTAGCGGGCGGGATGGAGCCGCCCCATCCCTCCAAGGGAGTATTTCGCTTGTTCCGGGCCTGGGTCGTCCGCTTCCCTACGGTGCTTCCTTCGATACGGCGCTTCCCTCGATATGACGCTACGCGTCTACTCGGGACGAGCGGGTCGGGCTACGCGGGACGAGCGGGTCGGGTTACTCGGGATGAACGGGCCGGGTTAGGCGGGGCAAACGGCTTCTCGATCCATCCATGCCTGCCCCGTTCGTGCTGAGTAGCCTTGCCACGCAAGGCGTATCGAAGCAGGCGCGGCATGGCGGCCACCGGGTTCAGCTTCAATCCTTGTTGTAGCTGCCGCCCGACTTGAGCAGTTGCTGGATGCGGGGCAGCTTGGCGGCGTCTTCCACGGTGCAGAAGTAGTGGTAGAACAGCACGCGATGGTAGCTGTTCTGGCTACGCGCCTGGATCGGTTCCCACCTGGCGTAGCGGTTGCGCGACCAGGTGCCGCCGGCATGGCCGAAGGCGTAGAGCTTGCGTTCGCCGGTGGTGCAGCGCATGCCCTCGTAACTCACGGTTTCCGCGCCGGACGGGCTCTTGATCAGCATGGTGTAGCGCACCACGCCGTCGCCACCGGCGGAGACCGAGGGATAGTCCACGTAGTAGAGATTGGTCGCCGTGGGGCTGACGCTGATGGAGATGAACCCGGCCTCCCGGGGGTAGGCGGGCAATTGGGCCTCGATCTCTTTCCAGGCCTTGGTGTCCGCCTCGAAATCGTGGTCGAAATCCGCCATCTTGTCGGGCTCCCCCCAGATGAGAGGGTTGTCGGCGGCATGGGCAGCAAAACCACATAAGCACAAGGCGCAAAAGAAAACAGCGGAACGATGCATGGAAACCTCCGGAACGAGGACGGCATGATACCGCCCCCGGGGCGCCATGCGCTCAGGCGAGATCGCCGGCCAGGGAGGCGCGCGCCGGCTCCGCCAGGGTGAGGGATTCCCGGTAGGCGGGGTGATCCACCCCGGCCCGGATGGCCGCGCCCGCCTTCACCGCCGCGACCATGTCCGGGCTCAGTTCGAAGCGCTGGAAATGCACGGCGGAGGTCTTGCTCTCATTCTCCCGCTCCAGGTCTTCGTCGGAGATGGCGTACACCTTGTCGAACCCCTCCACCCCCATCCAGACCCGGCCCTCGATGCCCTTGAGTTCCACCAGCCGGAACTGGCGCTCCGCCTCATCCGGGTACTCGATCATCAGGGTGGCCTTCCAGTTGCTGCCGTCGGGCACCATGGGGTTGTAGGCGGCGATCTCGTCTTCGATGCCCGCCTGCTCGAAGATGCGTTCGGCCCGCAGCATCTCCTGCACCTGGTAGCGCATGGTGAGCTCGTCTTCGAAATAGAGGCTGACATGGCCGCCCAACTGGACGAGGCGGTCCTTCTTGTGGGCCATCACCTTGGCGCGGAATTCCGGGCGCGCCTTGGCGTAGGCCTCCAGGCTCATGAGGCTGTCTTGGGTGATCTTGGCCATGGGGGGGTCCTTGGTTTTACTTGTGCTGGCCGGTGATGGGGCCATCCTTGAACAGGTTGTCCTTGAGCTCGTGGTCGAAGGCGGGATCGTGTCGGCGGATCCACTCCATCAGCATGGAGGCATGCTCCTTCTCCTCGTTGCCGTTGTGGACAAGGATGTTCTTGAGCTCGGGGTCGAAACAGGCATCGGCGCGCTGGTTGTAGAAGTCCACCGCTTCCAGTTCCTCCATGAGGGATTTGATGGCCCGGTGCATGTCCATGACGGCGGGGCTGAGCGTGGTTTCCTGATATGACATGGGGTACTCCTTATAGTCCGTAGGCGATTCTGAGCAGGGTCATGGGATGTTCCGGCGCCCGCCCGTCCCCCATGGCGTTCTCGATGTGGTGCCCGGCCATGGCGCAGTCGCTGCCGTAGTGGTCGGCCTGGGCCTGGGTGACCCGGCCCACCACCGGTTTGACGATCTTCATGGCGAAGGCATGGCTCTCCTTCTTCACCGCATAGGTGCCGTCGTGGCCGGAGCAGCGTTCGATGATCTCCACCTCGGTATCGGGCACCAGGGCCAGCATCTCGCGGGTCTTCTGGCCGATGTTCTGCACCCGCTGATGGCAGGCCGCGTGATAGGCCACCTTGCCCAGGCCCTGGCGGAAGTCGGTGTTCAGCTTGCCTTCCTTGTGGCGCAGCATGAGGTATTCGAAGGGGTCGAAGAAGGCCGCCTGGACCTTCCGCACCTCCGGGTCGTCCGGGAACATGAGGGGCAGTTCCTGCTTGAACATGAGCACGCAGGAGGGGATCAGGGCGGTGAGGTCCCAACCGGCGTCTACCAGACGGGCTAGTTCCGGGATGTTGATCTCCTTGGCGCGCCGCACCGCCTCCAGGTCGCCCAGCTCCAGCTTGGGCATGCCGCAGCAGTGCTCCTTCTGGGCCAGGGTGACCGGGATGCCGTTGTGCTCGTACACGGCGACGAAGTCCTCGCCGATGCCCGGCTCGTTGCGGTTCATGTAG
This sequence comes from Thiobacillaceae bacterium, assembly GCA_041752155.1. GTDB lineage: Bacteria > Pseudomonadota > Gammaproteobacteria > Burkholderiales > Thiobacillaceae > PFJX01. The sequence goes on from JBGSHR010000278.1 coordinate 5,490, forward strand.
CAGGTGGCGAACAGGGCCACCTTGCCCTGGGTGCGGCCGGCCGGCTCGGCCTGGGCCGTGCTGTGATGGCTGGAGAGCCGGCTGCGCAGGGATTTGCTGTGAAACTCGGGCAGCCAGGCCTCGTGGTGGATCTCGGCCACCGCTTCCATGGCCTGGCGCGCCACGCCGAGCTTGTTCACGGCGTTGACCGCCTGGGCCACCACCGGGATGCCGGCCAGCCGGCCTACCGCGTCGGTGCTGGTGAGCACGCGATCGCGCAGCTTTATGTCGCCGCGCCGGAATTTGACCGCCTTGGCGCGCAGCATGAGATGGGGGAAATCCAGGTTCCACGCGTGGGGCGGCACGTAGGGGCATTTGGTCATGAAGCAGAGGTCGCACAAATAGCAGTGGTCCACCACCTGCCAGTAGTCCTCTTTCTTGACGCCATCGACCTCCATGCTCTCGGAGCCGTCCACCAGGTCGAACAGATTGGGGAAGGATTGGCACAGGCTGACGCAGCGGCGGCAGCCGTGGCAGATGTCGAATACCCGCTCCAGCTCCTTGAACAACAGGGCCTCGTCGTAGAACTCGGGGTTCCGCCAGTCGATGGGATGGCGTTTCGGCGCTTCCAGACTGCCTTCTCGCGTGGCCATGGGGGTCTCCGGTATTTTTTGATCGGGGTGTTGCGCTGAAAAAAATGCGGGGCGGTCGAAACCGCGCCCGCATCGCCGGGGGATTACTGGCCCAGCGTGTCCAGGGCCTTCTGGAACCGGTTGGCGTGGGAGCGCTCGGCCTTGGCCAGGGTCTCGAACCAGTCGGCGATCTCTTCGAAGCCTTCTTCCCGGGCGGACTTGGCCATGCCGGGATACATGTCGGTGTACTCGTGGGTCTCGCCGGCGATGGCGGCCTTCAGGTTGTCGCCGGTGGGGCCGATGGGCAGACCGGTGGCGGGGTCGCCACTGACCTCCAGATATTCCAGGTGGCCGTGAGCATGGCCGGTTTCGCCTTCGGCGGTGGAACGGAACACGGCGGCCACATCGTTGTAGCCTTCCACGTCGGCCTTGGCCGCGAAGTACAGATAACGGCGGTTGGCCTGGGATTCACCGGCGAACGCGGCCTTCAGATTTCCCTCGGTTTGGGAGCCTTTCAGTTGCATGGTGCTGACCTCCTGAGTGCTGGCCCGGCTAAAACCCGTGCCGGGATAACGGGAATATTTAGAATTGATCTAACTACTGGAGGTAATTTATTGAGCTTGTATGACCTTGTCAATCACCCCCCGGCTTTACCCATTCTAGCCATAAAAAAAGGCCCCTCTCGGGGCCCGGGCATGGGCTGGAATCACGCCGCTCGGCGGTGCCTGAGGTATTCCCGCAGGCCGGGGGTGATGGACAGGAAGACGATGAACAGGATCACGAGGGAAAGATTGCTCTTGACCACGGGCAGGTTGCCGAAGAAATATCCGGCCGGCACCAGCAGGCCGACCCACAGCAACGCCCCCAGCACGGAAAAGCCCAGGAAACGCGCATAGGTCAGACGAGCGATGCCGCACACGCAGGGGACGAAGGTGCGCACCACCGGCACGAAGCGGGCGATGATGATGGCCTTGGGGCCGTGGCGTTCCATGAAGGCGTGGGTGCGCTCCAGGTTCTCGCGCTTGAGCCAGCGGCTGCCCTCGAAACGGAACAGGTGCGGCCCCAAGAAGCGGCCGGTCCAGTAATTGACGTTGTCGCCGCTCAAGGCCGCCAGCACCAGGGTGCCGGCCAGGACCAGCGGGTCCATGCCGCCCGCCGCCGCCACCGCCCCCGCCACGAACAGCAGGGAGTCCCCGGGCAGGAAGGGGGTCACGACGAAGCCCGTCTCCATGAAGATGATGGCGAACAGGATGGCGTAGACCCAGACGCCGTAGTTCTGGACCAGCAGGATCAGGTGCTTGTCCAGGTGCAGGACGATGTCGATGAACTGGGTGAGGATTTCCATGTGAGGTCAGGCCAGGGTAGCGCAGGCGCCCTCGCCTGCTGTTTCAAGTCGCATGGATGCAGGCGAGGGCGCCTGCGCTACGGTTCAGCGACGCACGGTGAGGCGGTAGAGCTTGCCTTCCATCATGCCCGGCACCCAAAGCTTGCCCTGGCCGTCCAGGAAGATGTCGGCGGGGCCGGCGATGGGCAGCTTGTCGTTGGCCACCGTGACCTGGCCGGTGCGGCTATCCAGCACCTGCAGCAGCCCGGCCGGCTCGAACTTGACCCAGTTGGAGACCAGCCAGCGGTTGGCGCCCAGGTTCACCACGCCGTCGAGATAGCCGGGCGGGTCCAGCTTGTATTCCTTCTCCAGGTGGGCGCTCATGCCGTCCAGCTTGTAGACCTTGACGTCGCCGTTGGGCTGGCCGTCGCTGCCCCACTCCACCACGATCAGGCGATTGCCGAACTTCTTGAGGCCGTTGGGGCCCTTGGGCGGGGTGTCGAATACCAGTTCGGAATAGGATTTCTTCGCCAGGTCGACCACCAGGACCTTGCCCAGGTCGGTGGCGGACACCAGCAGGCGTCGGCTGTCATAAGGGGTGAGCGCATTGAGGAAGGAGCTGCCGGCGGCGGCGAGATCCAGCTCGAACACCGGTTTGCCATCGCTCATGCGGTAGCCCAGCAGGCGGTCGATATCCAGCACGTAAAGCACGCTGCCCAGGGCGAGCAGGCCTTTGGGACCGTTGAGATTGCCTTGCCACCGCAGGGACTTGACGTTGCCCTGGCGGTCCAGCTTGCTGATGAAGCCGTCGCCGTCCTTGGCCATGGGCTCCAGCTTCTCGCCCAGGTTGGAGACGAATACGTCGTTACCCACCACCACCACACTCTCGGGCGAGGAAAAACCGGGGATGACCTTGTCGACGATGACCGAGGCCGCCTGGGCGGAGGCGGTAAAGCCGAGGACCAGCAGGGCAAGCAGGTATCTGGTACGCATGTTCACTCCTTAATCAGGGCAAGGGGCAAGGGGCAAGGGGCAAGGGGCAAGGGGCAAGGGGCAAGGGGCAAGGGGCAAACAAAGTCTAGGCTTTCCTTGATCCTTGCAGGCGCGCAGCGCCGACCTTGCCACCGCATCAAACCACCGCGCCGGACTCCGTCTTCACCGGTTTGATGAAATCATCCCGGGACACCCCCAGCCACATGACGATGGGGCTGGCCACCAGCACGGAGGAATAGGTGCCGACGACGATGCCGATGGTGAGCGCCAGGGCGAAGCCATTCAGCACCTCGCCGCCCAGGAACAACATGGCCAGCACCATGAGCTGGGTGGTGCCGCTGGTGATGATGGTGCGCGACAGGGTGGCGGTCTTGGCGTTGTCCATGATGGCCGCCACATCGGTGGAACGGGTCTTCTTGAAGTTCTCGCGGATACGGTCGAACACCACCACGGTATCGTTGACCGAATAACCCAGAACGGCCAGCACCGCCGCCAGCACGGTCAGGGAGAAATCCCACTGGAACAGGGAGAACAGGCCCAGGACGATGAAGATATCGTGGGCGGTGGCGAAGATGGCGCCGACGGCGAAACGCCACTCGAAGCGCAGGGCGAGATAGAGCACGATGCCGATGGAAACCACCAGCAGGGCCAGGGCGCCATCCGCGAACAGCTCTCCTCCCACCTGGGGGCCGACGAATTCCACCCGCCGCAGTTCCACGCTGGGATCGGCCTGCTTCAGGACCACCAGCACCTTCTCCGACAGCTGGGCGGAAGTGACACCGGCCTTGACCGGCAGGCGCAACATCACATCGCTGGAGGTGCCGAAATTCTGCACCTGGGCATCGCCGTAGCCGTTGTCGGCCAGCTGCTTGCGGATGGCGCGCACGTCCGCGGCCTTGGCATAGCCGATCTCCATGACCGTGCCGCCGGTGAAGTCCACCCCCAGATTGAGGCCTTTCACGGCCAGCAGGGCGATGGAGGCGAGGATGAAGAAGATGGACATGTAGATCGTGCTGCGCGCATAGCGCATGAAAGGAATGTCGCGTTTGAGATGAAACAGTTCCATGGTGCGCCCTATCAGATGGAGACTTTGGTCAGGCGCTTGGCCCGACCATAGGTGAGATTGACTGCCGCGCGAGACACCATGACCGCGCTGAACATGGAGGTGAGGATACCCAGGCACAGGGTGACGGCGAAGCCGCGCACCGGGCCGGAGCCCAGCCAGAACAGGGCGACGCCGGCGATCAGGGTGGTGATGTTGGAGTCCAGGATGGTGTCCCAGGCCCGTTCATAGCCGGCAAAGATGGCGGCCTGGGGCGAATTGCCGTTGCGCAGCTCTTCGCGGATGCGCTCGGCGATGATCACGTTGGCGTCGATGGCCATGCCCAGGGTCAGGGCGATACCGGCGATACCCGGCAGGGTCAGGGTGGCCTGCATGAGCGAGAGCAGGGCCACCAGCAGGAACATGTTGCTGACCAGGGCGAACACCGAGACCAGGCCGAAGCCCTGGTAGTAGATGACCATGAACAGGGCGATGGCGGCGAAGCCGATGAGGGTGGAATTCATGCCGCGCGTGATGTTGTCGGCGCCCAGGGACGGACCGACGGTGCGCTCTTCGATGATCTCCATGGGCGCGGCCAGGGCGCCGGCGCGCAGCAACAGGGACACGTCGTTGGCCTCCTGGGTGGACTCCATGCCGGTGATCTGCACCCGGCCGCCGCCGATCTCTTCGCGGATCACCGGGGCGGTGATGATCTCGGTCTTGCCCTTCTCGATCAGCAGGATGGCCATGCGCTTGCCCACGTTCTCCCGCGTCACGTTCTTGAAGATGCGCGCGCCGCGGCCATCCAGGTTGATATGCACGGCGGACTGGCTGGACTGGTTGTCGAAGCCGGGTTGGGCATCGGTGATGTATTCGCCGGTGAGCACCACGCTCTTCTTCACCAGGATGGGCATGCCGCCCCGCTCGTAGTAGAGCTCGGCGCCGAAGGGAGGATGCCCGGCCACCGCGCTCTGCAGGTCGGCCGGATTTTGCATGCGCTCCTCGTCCACCATGCGGACTTCCAGGGTGGCTGTACGGCCCAGGATCTCCTTGGCCTTGGCGGTGTCCTGCACGCCCGGGAGCTGGACCACCACCCGGTCCACGCCCTGCTGCTGGATCACCGGCTCGGCCACGCCCAGCTCGTTGACCCGGTTGCGCAGGGTGGTCAGGTTCTGTTGCAGGGCGAATTCCTGGGTCTTCACCTGGGCCTGTTTCTTCAACACCCCGTTGATGACGTATTCCTCGCCATTCTGGCTGTCGCTCAGCTGCAAGTCGGGATAGGCCTCCTCGATGACTGTGCGCGCCGCATCGCGTTGCGCGGTGTCGCGGAACCTCACGCTCACCATATCGCCTTCCCGGCCAACCCCGCTGTAGCGCACCTTCTTTTCGCGCAACAGGGTGCGGATGTCACCCTGATAGCGTTCCGCCGCTTTTTCCAGGGCCTTGGGCATGTCCACCTGCATCAGGAAATGCACGCCACCGCGCAGGTCCAGGCCCAAATACATGGGCAGGGCGCCCAAACTGCGCAGCCAGGCGGGCGAGGCGGACAGCAGGTTCAGGGCCACGGTGTAACCGGGGCCGAGGCTGGCCTGGAGGGCATCCTTGGCCTTGAGCTGAATGTCGGTGTCGGCGAAACGCGCCTTGACGCTGTGCTCGTCCATCGCCACCCCGGTCGAATTCAGGTTCGACATCCGGAGGGCGGCTTCCACCCGTTGCAGCAGGGCGGCATCCACCTTCTCCGTGGTGCGCACCGGCGTTATCTGCACCGCCGGCACCTCGCCAAAGAAATTGGGCAAGGTATAGAGGAAGGCGAACACCATGGCGGCGCCGATAAGGAGGTATTTCCAGAGGGGGTAGCGGTTCATGTTGGCTGAGCGGTAAGCGTTGATCGGTGGGCGAGGGCGTGCGTGGCAAGCAGTGGCGCGTACCGCTCACTGCTCGCCGCTTGCCGCCTCACAGATCTTTGATGGTGCCTTTGGGCAGCACGGTCTGGACCGTGGCGCGCTGGAAGATGCTTTCGGTGCCGCCGCCGATATCCAGGGTGACGTACTGGTCGGAGATCTTCACCACTTTGCCCAGCTGGCCGCCCGTGGTCACCACCTCGTCGCCCTTCTGCAAGGCCTCCTGCATCTTCTTCTGGTCCTTGGCCCGCTTCATCTGGGGGCGAATGATCAGGAAGTAGAACAAGGCGAACAGAACGACCAGGGGCAGAAAGCTCATGATGGGGTCGGGTTGCCCGGCTGCCGGAGCAGCGAAAGCGGAAGGAATCAGCATGATGGAAAAGGCCTCCAGAAAAATCCGGTGGATTCTACCACCGCCTCTGTGTCAATCCGGAGACCTTGCGCCCAGTCCGCGCGCAGCATGGAAGGACGCGCGCCAAGCCTCGAACTGATCCGCCTCGATGGCCGCCCGCATCTCCCGGGTGAAGTCCTGGTAGTAATGCAGGTTGTGGATGGAATTGAGCCGGGCGCCCAGCATCTCGCCGGAGCGCTGCAGGTGGTGCAGATAGGCCCGGGTGTAATGGCGGCAGGTGTAGCAGCCGCAAGCCGGGTCGATGGGCCCGGTATCCGCCTTGAAGCGCGCGTTCTTGATGCGGATGTCGCCGTTGCGCGTGAACAACAGGCCATGGCGGGCATTGCGGGTGGGCATGACGCAATCGAACATGTCCACGCCGTGGCCCACGGCGAAGACGATGTCCTCCGGCGTGCCTACTCCCATGAGATAGCGCGGCTTGTCCGTGGGCAGCTGCGGCGCGGTGTGGCGCAGGATGCGCTCCATGTCCTCCTTCGGCTCGCCCACGGACAGGCCGCCCATGGCGTAGCCGTCGAAGCCGATCTCGTTGAGCGCCGTCAGGGAACGGTCGCGCAGATCCTCGTACATCCCTCCCTGGACGATGGCGAACAGGGCGTTGGGATTGCCGGCGTGGGCCTGCTTCGAACGTTCCGCCCAGCGCAGGGACAACTCCATGGATATCTTTGCCGTGTCCCAGTCCGCGGGGTAAGGTGTGCACTCGTCGAAAATCATGACGATGTCGGAATTCAAGACCTTCTGGATCTCCATGCTCTTCTCCGGAGACAGCATCAGGCGGGCGCCATCCAGCGGCGAGGCGAACTTCACCCCCTGCTCGCTGATCTTCCTCAAGTGGGTCAGGCTCCACACCTGGAAACCGCCGGAATCGGTGAGTATCGGTCCATCCCAAGCCATGAAGCGGTGCAGACCACCGTGGGCGGCGATCACCTCCAGGCCCGGGCGCAGCCACAGATGGAAGGTATTGCCCAGGACGACCTGGGCGCCCAGGTCGGTGAGTTCGTGGGGCGTCACCCCCTTGACCGTGCCCACGGTACCCACCGGCATGAACACCGGGGTCTGGATCGTGCCATGACTGGTTTCCAGCACGCCGCGCCGGGCGGCGCCGCTGGTATGCGTGAGACGGAATTGCATGAATGAGAGAGGGCTTGAATTGATCAGGGCCGTAAGTTTACTGCCTGCCTTGCTGATTCCCATCCAAGTGACGGCGGCGCCCCCTTGCCCCCCCTGGCTGGCCAGCCACGTCCAGGTCGGCGAGCGGATCTACCGGGTGGAGGTGGCGGCCACCCCGGCGCAATGGCAGCGGGGCCTGTCCGGACGCGACCATCTGGCGCCCGGGGAGGGTATGTGGTTCGTGCTGCCCCTGCCCGGCATCCACGGCTTCTGGATGAAGGACATGACCTTTCCCATCGACCTGGTCTGGATCACCCCCCAGGGCCTGATAGCCGGCGTGGAAACCCTGCCGCCCTGCGCTCCGGGGTCCTGCCCCATCCAATACCCGCCCGAGCCGGTGGGTTTCGTGCTGGAAACCAACGCGGGCACCGTGCCGGAGTTGGAAGGAGTACAGATACGCTGGCTGTGCCAGCCAGAGTGAGGAACCCCCACCCGGACATCCGGTCGCATTTTTTATTTTGCATCAGCACAGGAGAGCCTCATGCCGGAAAACTTTCTCGAGCACCTGGGCAGCGAGCGTGCCAACGTCTTGCTCCAGGTCTATCAATCCGCCCTCCACATCGTCGTCATCCTGTTGTTGGCCTGGCTGCTGCTGCGCCTGTCCAACAAGGGCATCCGCATGCTGCGCGTCTATCTCTCGGAACGGGCAGGGGACAACATGGAGGAGATCAAGCGCATCACCACCCTGGGCCAGGTGTTCCGCTACATCGCCTCGGTGTCGATCATCCTGGTCACGGGCATGGTGGTGCTGAGCGAGTTGGGCGTCTCCATCGCCCCCATCCTGGCCACCGCCGGGGTACTGGGCATCGCCGTGGGCTTTGGTGCCCAGAGCCTGATCAAGGACTATTTCAATGGCTTTTTCATGCTGCTGGAAAACCAGGTGCGCCAGGGCGACGTGGTGGAGGCCGGCGGCAAGGGCGGGCTGGTGGAGGAGGTAACCCTGCGCTACATCAAGATGCGCAACTACGAGGGTCACGTGCACTTTATCCCCAACGGCACCGTCACCACCGTCACCAACATGAGCCGGGACTTTTCCTACGCGGTGATCGACGTGGGCGTGGCCTACCGGGAGGATACCGACGCGGTGATAAAACTGATGTTGGAAGTGGGCGCGGAGATGCGCGCGGACGAGGCCTGGCGCGACAAGATCATGGAAGAGATGGAGATGGCCGGGGTGGACCAATGGGCGGATTCCGCCGTGGTGCTGCGCTGCCGCTTCAAGGTGAAGCCGCTGGAGCAGTGGGGCGTGCGCAGGGAGTTCCTGCGCCGCTTAAAACAGGTATTCGATCGCCATGGGGTGGAGATCCCCTTCCCCCACCTGACCCTTTATCCGGGCCAGGCCAAGGACGGGTCCGCACCGGCCCTGCGAATCATCGCGGAAACCGGCACAGCCCAATAAGCGCGTCCCCTCCCCCGTCAGCCGTCAGCCGTCAGCGGGGGAGGAAGGCGACGCTTACCAGCTCTGGCGTCCCCGGGGCTTGCCCGTGGCGGGACGACGCGGCTCGCTGTTGCCGTCCTTCCAGGCGGGACGGGCTTCGGGCTTGGCCAAAACATTGCCATCCCGATCGGGACGGGCGGCAACCGGCTTGTCCCAGGTGTTGCCATCCCGATCCGGGCGGGCTACGACCGGCTTGCCCCAAGTATTGCCTTCCCGCGCCGGGCGGGCTACGACCGGCTTGCCCCAGGTAT
>JBGSHR010000279.1:0-6610 GCA_041752155.1 Thiobacillaceae bacterium
CCCGCAGGCGGTGCAGCCAGGCCCGCAACAGGGGGGCGGCCTTCATTTCGGCGGGGAACACCCGGCCGGAGGAGCCGACGAAGGTCTCCACTCCCAGCTCCCGGGCCCAGTCCCGCAATTGTTCCGGCCCGAAGGCAGCCAGCCAGGGTTCGATCTGGGGACGCCGGGGGCCATAGCGGGAAAGAAACTGTTCCAGGGGTTCCGAGTGGGTGAGGTTGAGTCCGCCCTTGCCCGCCATGAGGAACTTGCGCCCCACGGAGGGCATGGCGTCGTAGACATCCACCGCTACTCCACCCTGACTCAAGACCTCCGCCGCCATGAGCCCGGCCGGACCGCCGCCGATGACGGCGACGCGGCGAGGGATCGATGAGGCGAGAGGGGCGTTAGGCGAAACGGGCATGGGCCGAGTCTAACCGAGTCGAGTGCGGCTAAACTCCGGGCAACCGAGACGCTGCTTATCGCCATGGAAAAACCCCACGCCCCCGCCTGCGAGCGCAACCAGGACGTCATCCTGGCCGTGCTGCGCGACCACTTTTCCGACCGCCGCCAGGTTCTGGAGATCGGCAGCGGCACCGGCCAGCACGCCGTCCACTTCGCCGCCGCCCTGCCCCATCTGCGCTGGCAAACGGCGGACCGGGAGGAAAACCTGCCCGGCATCCGCCTGTGGCTGGACGAGGCCCAGCTGGCCAACACGCCCCCGCCCCTGGCCCTGGACGTGAACCATCCCTGGCCCCCCGGGCGCTACGACGCGGTGTTCAGCGCCAACACCCTGCACATCATGAGCTGGCCCGAGGTGGAACGCCTGTTCGCCGGCCTGTCCGGCATCCTGGCGGCGGACGCCAAACTGGCGATCTACGGCCCGTTCAACTACGGCGGCCGATTCACCAGCGAGAGCAATGCGGCCTTCGACGCCTCCCTCAAGGCCGCCGCCCCCCACCGGGGCATCCGCGACTTCGAGGCGGTGGATGCCCTGGCCCGGGCCATCGGCCTGGAACTGGTCGAGGATAGGGAAATGCCGGCCAACAATCGCTGTCTGGTGTGGTGGCGCAAGGCCTGAAGTCCGCCATGAAACTGAGCCGGCAAGACCTGGAAAGGATCGCCTCCCTCACCCTGGAGCACTACAACCAGCATGCGGAGGATTTTTTCCAGGGCACCCGCGATCACGACGTCAGCCAGAACATCGCCGCCCTGCTGCAATACCTCGCGGGGGAAGCGCCCCACGCCATCCTCGACCTGGGCTGCGGGCCGGGGCGCGATCTGAAGGTGTTCGCCGAACTGGGCCACCACGCCATCGGTCTGGAAGGCTCCGAGCGCTTCGCCGCCATGGCGCGCGACTACAGCGGCTGCGAGGTGTGGCAACAGGACCTGCTCGAGCTGGACCTGCCGGCCGGGCATTTCGACGGCATCTTCGCCAACGCCGTGCTGTTTCATGTCCCCAGCCAGGAATTGCCGCGCTTGCTGCGGGAATTGCGCAACACCCTCAAACCCAAGGGCGTGCTATTCAGCTCCAACCCCCGGGGCAACAACGAGGAAGGCTGGAACCACGGGCGCTACGGCGCGTTTTACGATCTCGAAACCTGGCGCCGCTTCCTGTCAGAAGCGGGTTTTGTTGAGCTCACCCACTATTACCGCCCGCCCAACCTGCCGCGCGCGCAGCAGCCCTGGCTGGCCAGCGTCTGGCGCAGCACCCGCACGGCCTGACGGCCTGGGCTCATGGCGCCGGGGAAGTCTCCGGCTCGGAGTCCGCCGGCCTGCCGGCCCTTACGGATTGATACGGGGCCGCTCAACGATCCAGCAACTCGTCCGCCAGGGAAAGAGGGTCTTCCAGGGGCTCCAGATGGGTAATGACATGGGCATGGGGCAGGACGGCGCGAATATCCGCCTCGATGCGCTCCGACCAGTCGTGGCCTAGCTGCACCGTCCATTCCCCCGGCACCAGCACATGCACGGTGACGAAAGCCCGGGAGCCGGCCTGGCGCGTGCGCAGGGCGTGGAACGCCAGGCCCTGGCGGCGATAAGCGTCCAACACCCCCTCGATGATCTGTTGCTGCTCCGGGTCCATGGACACATCCATGAGGCCCGCGGCGGAGCGGTGCAGCAACTGCCAGCCGGTCCAGACGATATTGAGCGCCACCAGCACGGCGATGGCCGGGTCCAGCCAGAGCCAGCCCGTGAACACCACCGCCCCCACCGCGAGAATGACCCCGGCCGAGGTCCACACGTCGGTCAACAGATGCTGGGCATCCGCCTCCAGGGTGATGGAGCGGTGCTCCCGCCCCGCTGCCAGCAGAACGCGCGCGGTGAAGAAATTGATGGCGGAGGCGACCACCGACACCGCCAGGCCGATGCCCAGTTGCTCCAGGGGCTGGGGATGCAGGAAACGGTCGATGGCGGTATAGGCGATACCGATGGCCGCCAGCAGGATGAGCATGCCCTCGAAGGCGCTGGAGAAATACTCCGCCTTGCTGTGGCCGTGGGCGTGGTTCTCGTCCGGCGGCTGGGCCGCCAGGGAGAGCATGGCCAGGGCCATCATGGCCCCGGCCAGGTTGACAAAGGACTCCAGGGCATCGGAAAGCAGGCCGACGGAACCGGTCATCCACCAGGCCACACCCTTCAGAAGGATGGTGGCCAGGGCGGCGGCGATGGAGAGCCAAGCGTAGCGTTTGAGAGAGTGATGAACCATGTCGTGATTATCGCCGAGCTTCGGGTGTGGTGACTCGGATCGAGCGGCGACTCAGCCGGGCCTTACTGGCTAAGCTCAGCCTTCGAACTACCGGAAAAAACTTTTCATGACCACTTGGCGGAAACACGCTGCTCAGGAGTGCTACACATAAAGCACATCGCTGGAAACTTGAGTGGCATGAAGAGCGGCCACATCGCCGTTCTCGCCGTCACAAGCAAACAACCGGTCTACATGACCATCACATTGATGGCCGCTTGTTGGCCACTTATCAAAAAGGAGAATAGAAAATGAAAATGCGCTATCTGCTCATTGCGATGTCGGTGTTGTTTTTTCCATTGACTTCAACTCAGGCTGCCGGTGATCGACCAGCCCATGTCTCCGTCGGCATCAGGTCTCCCGGCGTCAGCATCGGCATCAATTTGCCGATCTATCCGGATCTCGTCCTGGTGCCAGGCTATCCCGTCTATTACGACCCTCGAATCGATGTGAACTTATTCTTTTACGACGGCCTGTACTGGGTGTTCCACGGAGACAACTGGTATGCCAGCAGTTGGTACAACGGGCCGTGGGATTCGGTGGACCGTTTTGATGTACCGCTCTATGTGCTGCGCGTCCCGGTACGCTACTACCGCCAGCCGCCGGCGTATTTTCGCGGCTGGAGAAGCGATGCGCCGCCACGCTGGGGCGAGCACTGGGGCCGCGACTGGGAACAGCGTCGTAGCGGATGGGACAGATGGGACAGCCGCTCCGTCCCGCCTCCCGCGCCTTTGCCGGTTTACCAGCGCCAGTACTCAGGGGATCGCTATCCGCGCGCGCCGGAACAACAACGTTCGATTCGCTCCGAGCAATACCGCTACCAGCCCCACGAGTCGGTAACACAGCGGCATTTCCAATCTCGCGAGCAGCCGAATCCGCCCTGGCAACAAGAACGTCAACAAGAGCAGCAGCGGCAGCAGCAACAGCAACAGCAACAGCAACGCCAACAAGAGCAAGAGCAAGAGCGGCAACAAGCCCACCAGCGGCAGCAGGAACAGCAAAAGCAGGAGGAACTGCAACGCCAACGGCAGCAGCAACAGCAACAATCCCAACCCGAATCTAGAGGCCGTGGTCAGGAGGTCAAGGGCAAGGCCGCGCCACAAGGCAAAGATCGGGATAGCAAGTCCGAGGCGCAAAACAAAGGCCGGAAGGACAAGGACGAGAAGGACAAGGATGGGAAATACAAAGACGAAGAGCGCGATCAGTATCGTCGGTAATTGCACCTATCCGAAGGATGTCCGGGAGGCGGCGTCCCGGACATAACGGACGCGTTCGAACGGATGCGGACACGGGGCAGGCACGCTGTGCTGAATCTTCTCAGTCCTCTCCCCTGCCCCCGCGCAGGGCCTTGACCCGCCCCCGTTTGGCCTTGCTGTCCAGGCGCCGGACCTGGGATGCGCGGGTGGGCTTGGTCGGTTTGCGCACCCGGCGCGTCACCATCACGCCGTCCACCAGTTCCCGCAGCCGTTCCAGGGCCTCCCCCCGGTTCGCCTCCTGGCTGCGCGAGCTCTGGGCCTTGATGACGATCACCCCGTCCTTGCTGATGCGCTGGTCGTGCAGGCGCAGCAGGCGTTCCTTGCACACCTGCGGCAGGGACGAGGCCATGATGTCGAAACGCAGGTGTATGGCGCTGGAGACCTTGTTCACGTTCTGGCCCCCGGCACCTTGGGCGCGGATGGCCGTGAGCTCGATCTCGTCCTCGGGGATGGTCACGCTGTGGGCAAGCTTGGACATGGTCGGGATCAACCCTCCTGGGCTGCGGCCTGAACGGGCAATTGACCGCCTCGCGCCGGTTGCGGGTTCATGGTGACGGCAAGTCCGGTAGGCAAAGGCATCTTCATCTGTCCGATTGGCTGGGGCGCACACGCTACCCCGCGTTGCTCAAAGCCTGCAAGCTTGCATCCTCCCGGCCAGCCGGGCGGGGAATCCCCACTTGTTAGAATAGCCGGCACGCCACACCCGTGTCGGCGCCTGTCTTTCAAACAACATGCAAGGTCATCCCGCTTATGAACGCTCTGGCTGAACGCTTCGGCCTCGCCTTTTTGGCCGAACCCTGGCTGCCCCAGGTCTTCACGGTGATCGTCGCCCTCGTCGCCCTCAACATCGGCAGCTATTACCTGCTGCGCCATATCGAAAAAATCGCCGGGCGTACCACCAACGTGTGGGACGACGCCTTCATCCGCGCCATCCGCAAACCTCTGACGGTAGTGCTCTGGGTAGCGGGCGTGGCCTTCGCCGCCGAAATCGTGCACAAGCACACCGGCGCCCCCATCTTCGATTTCGTGGTGCCCACCCGCAACCTGGCGGTCATCGTTTCCCTGGCCTGGTTCCTGCTGCGCCTGATCCGCAACATGGCCCGCAACATCATCGTCAGCCGGGAGGCCCGCGGCGAAAGCGTGGATCACACCACGGTGGATGCCCTATCCAAGCTGGGACGCTTCTCGGTCATCATCGTCGCCACCCTGGTGGCGCTGCAGACCCTGGGCTTCAGCGTCTCCGGCGTACTGGCCTTCGGCGGCATCGGCGGCATCGCCGTGGGCTTCGCCGCCAAGGACCTGCTGGCAAACTTCTTCGGCGGCCTGACCATCTATCTGGACCGGCCCTTCGCCGTGGGGGAATGGATACGCTCGCCGGACAAGGAGATCGAGGGCACGGTGGAGTACATCGGCTGGCGCCACACCCGGGTACGGGCCTTCAACAAAAACCCCATCTATGTGCCCAACGCCCTGTTCACCACCATCGTCGTGGAAAACCCCACGCGCATGACCAACCGGCGCATCAAGGAGACCATCGGCATCCGCTACGCCGATCTGGGCAAGATGGCCGCCATCGTCGACGACGTGAGGACCATGCTGGAGAACCATCCGGAGATCGACACCAGCGCCACTCTGATTGTGAATTTCAACCAGTTCTCCGTTTCCTCCCTGGATTTCTTCATCTACACCTTCACCAAGACCACGGCCTGGGTGCATTACCACGCCATCAAGCAGGACGTGCTGCTGCAGGTGGCGGCCATCATCGCCAAACACGGCGCGGAGATCGCCTTCCCCACCCGCACCCTGCACATCGAACCCGCCGCCGAGGCGTCAAACGCCTAGCAGACCATGTCACCCGGGGCTGGCATGGTCATGGGCCGGCTCAATCGGCGCCGCCATCCAACGATGCACGAGCAAGGTGCCTGCGCCGCACAAGGCCATGAGCACCATCAAGGGTAAGGCGCTGCCATCGTGCCAGAGACCCACCAGGGCCCCGGCCAGGGTCGCCAGACCGAACTGGATGGCCCCCATCAAGGCGGAGGCGGTACCGGCAAGCTGGCCGTGGGTGGCCAAGGCGGCGGCGGCCGAGTTGGGGCCGATGAAGCCCAGGCTGGAGACATAGAGGAAAAATCCCAGCATCACGAAATAGGGCGCCAAGTGGCCATCCAAGGCCACCAGGACCAGATAAAGCCCCACCAGGGCCGGCACCCACACGCCATGGCGCAGCAGACGGGTGAGGGCTGCCCGTTTCAACAGGCGCGCGTTCACCTGGCTGGCGACGACGAAGCCCAGGGCATTCAGGCCGAACACCCAGCCGAAATGCTGGGTCGGTATGCCGTACAGCTCGATCAACACGAAGGGCGAACCGGCGATATAGGCGAACATGCCGGCGAACGCCAAGCCGCCTACCAGGGTGTAGCCGAGAAAGGCCCGGCTGCCGAACAGGCTGAGGTAGTCCCCCGCCACCCGGGCCAGGCGCAGGGGCGGCTGGTGGCGGGTGTCGTGGGTCTCCGGTAGCGCGAAAGCGACGGCCGCGAGGCACACCACCCCATACAGCGTCAGCACGGCGAACACGCCGCGCCAGCCCAGGGCGGTCACCACCCAGCCCCCCACCAGGGGCGCCAGCATGGGCGCC
>JBGSHR010000280.1:0-2226 GCA_041752155.1 Thiobacillaceae bacterium
ATCGGCCTGGGCGTGGCCCTGGAGCGGGGCGAACACCCCGGCGAAGCGGCGGAGGCCTATCGCCACGCCCTGCAAACCCCGCTCTCGCCCGAGCTGCGGGCGTTCGCCAGCCAGAAGGCCCTGGAACTGAAATAGCGCCCCGGGCTGGAGTTGGTTTCCCTTGCCCCTTGCCCCTTGCCCCTTGCCCCTTGTACCTTTGACCCTTCTCCCTCGCGCCCGCCCACCATGGTCCCCCACCTCACCACCGCCCTCACCGGTCCCTTACTGGAACTGGAGCAGCACGTCATCGCCGCCCAGGCCGACATCGAGCACTGGTTCCGCCAGCAGTGGATGGACCACACCGCCCCGTTCTACAGCTCGGTGGACCTGCGCAACTCCGGCTTCAAGCTGGCGCCGGTGGACACCAACCTGTTCCCCGGCGGCTTCAACAACCTAAACCCGGACTTTCTGCCCCTGGCGGTACAGGCGAGCCAGATGGCGGTGGAGAAGATGTGCGGCGCCGCCAAGCGCTTCCTGATCATTCCCGAGAACCACACGCGCAACCTGTATTACCTGCAGAACGTGGCGGCCCTGGCCGACATCATCCGCAAGACCGGCCTGACCGTGCGCATCGGCAGCCTGATCCCGGACCTGGCCGGGCCCCTGACCCTGGATCTGCCCGATGGCGGCCAGATCACCCTGGAACCGGTGAAACGCGAGGGCAACCGTCTCAAGCTGGATGACTTCGACCCCTGCGCCATCCTGCTCAACAACGACCTGTCCGCCGGCGCCCCGGCCCTGCTGCAAGGCCTGGAGCCGAACCAGACCATGCTGCCGCCCCTGCATGCCGGCTGGGCCACGCGGCGCAAGTCCAAGCACTTCGCCGCCTACGACCAGGTGGCCCACAGCTTTGCCGGGGTCATCGGCATGGACCCCTGGTTCATCAATCCCTATTTCGCCAACTGCGGCGAGGTGAATTTCCAGGCCCGGGTGGGAGAGGAATGCCTGGCGCAACACGTCAGCGACGTGCTCGCCCGTACCCGCGCCAAGTACGCGGAATACGGCATCGACCGGGAACCCTACGTGGTGGTCAAGGCCGACGCCGGCACCTACGGCATGGGGGTGATGACCGTCAAGGACGCTGCCGAAGTGGTTGGCCTGAACCGCAAGCAGCGCAACAAGATGTCGGTCATCAAGGAAGGCATGAACGTTTCCCAGGTGATCATCCAGGAAGGCGTGCATACGCGGGAACATGTTGCCGACGGTGTTGCCGAACCGGTGGTTTACATGATTGATCGTTATGTCGTTGGCGGTTTTTACCGTGTGCATACCGGGCGCGGCAAGGATGAGAACCTCAACGCGCCGGGCATGCACTTCGAGCCGCTGGCCTTTGAAACCAGTTGTAGTCTGCCGGATCGCTGCCAGACACCGGATGCCGCACCGAACCGTTTCTACGCCTATGGCGTCGTCGCGCGGTTGGCGCTGCTCGCGGCGTCGTTGGAACTTGAGCGTACCGAACCGAAAGAGGAATAAACCATGCGCATCGCTTTCATTGTCGACCCGCTCGACGTACTCAAGCCATACAAGGATTCGAGCGTCGCCATGATGCGCGCGGCGCAGGCGGCTGGACACTCGGTATGCACCATCCAGCAGCCATCGATCCACTGGACCACGCAGCACGGGGTGTGCGCCGAGGCCACCAGTATTGTCGTCCTCGAATCAGACTCGGAGTGGTATGTCGAGAGCGAGAGCATGATCGGGCCCTTGCGCGGCTTCGATGCGGTGATCATGCGCAAGGATCCGCCATTCGACATGGAATACGTGACGTCCACCTGGTTGCTGGAACGCGCTGAAGCAGAAGGGGCGCGTATTTTCAACCGCCCCCGCGCCTTGCGCGACCACTCGGAGAAGCTCGCGATCGCCGAATTCGCTCAATTCTCCGTCCCCACTCTGGTCACCCGAGACGCCCGACTGGTAAAGGAGTTTATCGGCACGCACCGCGATACGGTGCTCAAACCGCTCGACGGAATGGGCGGCAGCCAGGTGTTCCGTGTGCGAGATGACGATCCGAATCGCAACGTGATCATCGAAACGCTCACGCACGACGAACAGCGTACGATCATGGCCCAGCGCTTCATTCCGGAAATCGACAAGGGCGACAAGCGCATCCTGATCGTCGGCGGCGAAGTCGTGCCATACTGCCTGGCGCGCATCCCGATGGCGGGCGAGACCCGCGGCAATCTGGCC
>JBGSHR010000281.1:0-2823 GCA_041752155.1 Thiobacillaceae bacterium
TCTTGAGGGCGCCTCCGGCCAGGCCGGCTTTGCCTCCTCCGGGCGCCGCCAGTGCGCCGGATTTCGACGTCATCATCTCCGCGCACCAGGCTTGGAAGCAGAAGCTGCGTAACGCCCTCAGCGGCGGCGATGAGTTGAGCCTGAACCCCGACGACATCGCCCAGGATTGTCTGTGCGAACTGGGCCGCTGGCTCTACGGCGACGGCAAGGCCTACGGCCACCTGAAGGAATACGAACCCCTGCGCCAGACCCATGCCGAGTTCCACCTGTGCGCCGCCGATATCCTGCGCAAGGCCCAGGGGGGCGAGCGGGACAGCGCCAATAGTCTGCTGGTGGGGGATTTTTTCGACCTGTCCAATCGCACCGTGCAGTACATCATGACCATGAAACGGCAACAGTCCCGGTGACCGGCGAGCCCTTGGAGATCAAAGCATGCGCAACAACCAGCCAGTGACCGGCAAGGAATACCTCCTGCCGGAGGGGCTTCAGATCGTCTCTCGCACCAACCGCGAGGGCATCATCACCTTCGTCAATCCGGATTTCGTTTCAGCTAGCGGCTACAGCGAGGCGGAGTTGATGGGGGCGCCCCATAGCATCCTGCGCCATCCCGACATGCCCGCCGCGGCCTTCGCCGATCTGTGGCGCACCATCCAGGCGGGCAATCCTTGGACCGGCCTGGTCAAGAATCGGCGCAAGAACGGCGACCACTACTGGGTGCGCGCCCACGTGACGCCGTACAAGGAAAACGGCGAGATCGTGGAATACCTGTCCATCCGGACGCGTATTTCGGGCGAAGAGGCGGCCCAGGCCGATGCCCTGTACCGGAATCTGCGCGAAGGGGGCGCCGAGCACCTGCGTCTGAGCGAGGGTCGCGTATGCCATTCCGGGCTACGTGGCTGGATCGAGTGCGGCGGCAATATCTCCATTCGCACCCGCATGTTCCTGGCCGTGGCGTTTGTCGGCGTGTTCCTGGCCATCTCCGGCGGTCTTGGCCTGTATGGCATGGAGCGTGCCAACGACCGCTTGGAGGATGTCTATCGGGAGGCCCTCGAGCCGGCCCGTTTGGCCAACCAGATACGTTATCTGCTGGCCGACAGCCGGAGTCAGGTCCTGCTGGCCATGCAGCACAACCCCGCGGATTCCCTGGCCGACATGCATGATCATCCGGTCCAGCGGCATCTGGACGTGATCGCGCGGAATATCGACTCGGTCAACGCTGCCTGGGATGCCTTGTCCAAGGTCGAACTGAGCGAGGATGCCGCTTCGGCCCAGGAGGTGAAGGCCGCCATGTCGAAGCTCCAGGAGGTGCGCAGCAAATACGGCCTGGAGGGCATGCTGCCGGCCAAGGCGGCCCTGGAAGCGGGGCTCTTCGACGATGCGGAGGCCACCCTGATGACCAACATCGACCCCTCCTACCAGGCGGTGAATCAGGCCACGGAAACCTTGCTGGACCGGCTTGGCCGCTATGCCGATGTCGTGCGTGACAAAGGGCAGGCCCGTTACAGCCAAATGCTGATCACCATGGTGTCGCTTGGCGTGCTGGCCCTGGTGGTGGCGGCCCTGTTCGGCTGGCTGTTCATACGCGCCATCGTGCGTCCCCTGCAACGTGCCGAGAGTTATTTCGACCTCATCGCCCAGGGCCACTACGACACCAATATCGTGGTGGAGCGGAACGACGAAGTGGGCAAGGTGCTCAAGGCCTTGTCCGCCATGCAGATCCGTCTCGGCTTCGAGGTGGCGGAAACCCGGCGCGTCGCCGACGAGAATCTGCGCGTGCGCATCGCCCTGGACAACGTTTCCGCCAGCGTCATGATGGCCGATGTGGAGCGGCATATCGTCTATGCCAACAAGGCGGCGAAGGTCTTGTTCCAGCGTGCCGAAGCGGACATCCGTCTACACCTGCCGGATTTCCGCGCCGAACGCCTCATGGGCGCCAACCTCGACCATTTCCACCTTGTGCCCGAATCCAAGAAGGGTCTGATGGCCTCCTTGGCCGGCACCTTCCGCAACACCTTCAAGCTGGGGGGGCGCACCCTGACCGTGGTGGCAAATCCGGTCGTCAACGCTCGGGGCGAACGCCTGGGGTTGGTGGTGGAATTGGGCGACCGCACCGCCGAAGTGGCGGTGGAACAGGAAATCTCGGCGCTGGTGAACGGGGCGGCGGCGGGAGATTTTTCCCATCGCATCGCCATCGCCGGCAAGGAGGGCTTCTTCCTGCAATTGGCGGAAGGCGTCAACCATCTGGTGGAAACCAGCGAACGCGGCATGCAGGACGTGGCCCGGGTGCTCAAGGCCCTGGCCGAAGGTGATCTCACGCAACACATCGAGGGCGACTACCAGGGGCTGTTCGGTCAGTTGCGGGACGACGCCAATGTCACCAGCGCGCGTTTGTGCGAGATCGTCGCCCAGATCCGCGATGCCACCGACGCCATCAACACCGCGGCCCGGGAGATCGCCAGCGGCAACGCCGATCTGTCCAGCCGCACCGAGTCCCAGGCCAGCAGCCTGGAAGAGACCGCCAGCAGCATGGACGAGATCACCAGCACGGTGCGCCAGAACGCCGACAATGCGCGCCAGGCCAACCAACTGGCCCAGGGGGCCAGCGCCGTGGCGGTGAAGGGCGGTACGGTGGTGGGGGAGGTGGTGCAGACCATGGGGGCGATCGCCGCCTCGTCCCGGAAGATCGCCGACATCATCGGCGTGATCGACGGCATCGCCTTCCAGACCAACATCCTCGCCCTCAACGCGGCGGTGGAGGCGGCGCGGGCCGGCGAACAGGGCCGCGGCTTCGCCGTGGTGGCCAGCGAGGTGCGTTCCCTGGCC
>JBGSHR010000282.1:0-10369 GCA_041752155.1 Thiobacillaceae bacterium
GGCGCGGTGCGCGGCCCATGGTCGTTCCATGGGCAAGCGCCGCAACGCCGCAGAGCGCCCGCCAAACCCCGGCCCATGCGGGCAGAAAGGGCGCTGGCTGCGTTTTGCCGCAGTTGTTTTTTGGGCCAAAGATTTCAACCCGGATGATCTTGGCGTCTTTCGGATATTGATGGCGTGGCTGAAAGAAACGCGGGGAGGCTCAAGTGGCCTATAGAGCTTAAATGTTGAGCGGCAGATCGTTTAAAAGCCGCGAGGGCAGTTTGGCCTTCGCTTCGTTCTTTCTCGTTCGGCATGGCGCAGTCGCGCACTAGCTTGGCGCTCTGGTACATCTCGCTAGTACATGCGTTGGCAATTGACCATGGTTTATGAAATTACCCTGAGGAGACGTGGAATTGGGGGGGGGGTTCAATTCAGGCGATTTCCCGCAGGAACGCATGCACCAGTTCCAGACGTTTTGCCAGGGTGGGGCTGGGTTTTTCGATGCGTAGCCGATCCGGGCCGGACAATTTGTATTCGCGCCGTGTCTGGATCAATTTGATCAGTTTCATTGGGTCGAAAGGCGGGTTGGGCACGAATTGGATACTGGCGGAATCCGGTCCTACATCCAGGCGGGCAATGCCGTAGGTCTTGGTCTCCAGGCGCAGGCGATGGACCGCGATCAGGGCCTGGGCCGACTCGGGCAAGAGGCCGAAACGGTCGATGAGTTCTTCCTGGAGCTGATCCAGCTCCCCCGTGCTTTCGCAATTGGCCAGGCGTTTGTATAGCACCAGGCGTTCGTGGATGTCCGCGCAATAGTCTTCCGGCAGCAGGGCCGGCACATGCAGGTTGATCTCGCTGGTGGCGGCCAGGGGGGCGTCCATATCCGGCTCCCGGCCATCTTTGAGTGATTTCACCGCCATGTTCAGCATGTCGTTGAAAAGATTGAATCCAACCTCCTGCATTTCGCCGCTCTGGTTTTCTCCCAACACTTCGCCGGCACCGCGTATTTCCAGGTCGTGCATGGAAAGATAGAAGCCGGAACCCAGCTCTTCCATGCTTTGGATGGCCTCCAGGCGTTTGACCGCGGCGGGGGTGATCTTCACCCCGTCGGGGGGGGTGAGCAGGTAGGCGTAGGCCTGGTGGTGGGAGCGGCCCACGCGGCCGCGTAGCTGATGCAATTGGGCCAGGCCGAACTTGTCTGCCCGGTGCATCAGGATGGTGTTGGCGGTGGGTACGTTGATGCCGGTCTCGATGATGGTGGTGCACAGCAGCAGGTTGAAACGCTGGTGGTAGAAGTCGCGCATCACGTGTTCCAGCTCCCGTTCCGGCATCTGGCCGTGGGCCACCTGGATACGCGCCTCGGGCAGCAGTTTTGCCAGCTTCTCGCCCATGCTCTGGATGGTGTCCACCTCGTTGTACAGGAAGTAGATCTGGCCGCCCCGCTTCAGTTCGCGCAGGCAGGCCTCGCGGATCAGGCCGGTGCTCTCCGGCTGGACGAAGGTCTTGATGGCCAGGCGCTTCTGGGGCGCGGTGGCGATCACCGAGAAGTCGCGGATGCCCTCCAGGGACATGGCCAGGGTGCGCGGGATGGGGGTGGCGGTGAGGGTCAGCACGTCCACTTCGGCGCGCAGTTCCTTCATGCGCTCCTTCTGGCGCACGCCGAAACGGTGGTCCTCGTCGATGATGGTGAGGCCCAGGTTCTTGAACTTCACGTCCTTCTGCAACAGCTTGTGGGTGCCGATGACGATGTCGATGCGTCCCGCCGCCAGGCCCTCCAGGGCAGCCGCCACCTCTTTCGGCGAGCGGAAGCGGGACAACTCGGCGATCTTCACCGGGGTGTCGGCGAAACGGTCGGAAAAGGTCTGGAAGTGTTGTTCCGCCAACAGGGTGGTGGGGCACAGCACCGCCACCTGGCGCCCACCCGATACCGCCACGTAGGCCGCGCGCAGTGCCACCTCGGTCTTGCCGAAGCCCACGTCGCCGCACACCAGCCGGTCCATGGGGCGGCCCGAGGTCATGTCCTTCACCACGTTGTCGATGGCGGCCATCTGGTCCGGGGTTTCCTCGAAGCCGAAGCCCTCGGCGAAGGCGTCCAGGTCGTGGTCGGCGACATCGAAGGCGTGGCCCTGGCGCGCGCTGCGCAGGGCGTAGAGATTGAGCAGTTCCGCCGCCGTGTCCCGAGCCTTCTCCATGGCCCGGCGCCGGGCCTTTTCCCACTGGCCGCTGCCGAGTTTGTGCAAGGGGGCGTTATCCGGATCGCCGCCCAGGTAGCGGGAGATCAGGTAGAGATGGGCGACGGGCACGTAGAGCTTGTCGCCGCCGGCGAACTCCAGAGAGAGGAATTCCTCCGTGCCGTCCCCCAGATCCATGCCGGTCAGTCCCAGGTAGCGGCCGATGCCGTGCTGGACGTGGACCACCGGGTCGCCCAGCTTGAGTTCGGTCAGATCCTTGAGCAGGCCTTCGGCGGTGCTGGCGCGCTTGGCCTCCCGGCTGCGCGCGGTGATCGGGCTGCGCGCATAGAGCTCGGCC
This sequence comes from Thiobacillaceae bacterium, assembly GCA_041752155.1. GTDB lineage: Bacteria > Pseudomonadota > Gammaproteobacteria > Burkholderiales > Thiobacillaceae > PFJX01. Next base: position 2,509 of record JBGSHR010000282.1, read on the forward strand.
TCGGTGAGCACGGCGAGGCGGGCGTCCAGGTCGATGAAGCCGGCGGCCAGGGGGCCGGTGGTTAAAAGAAAGGCGTGAGCAGTGAGCGGTGAGCGGTGAGCGGTGGGGTGGGGGCGCTCACCGTTTACCGCTTCCCGCTCACCGGTTTGCGGCCAGCCTTCCGCCAGTCCCGGCTTCAGTCCGTATTCCGCCAGGGCGTTGGCCAGGGTCTCGCGCCGGCCCAGGCTCTCCGCCACCACCAGGGTGGCGCCGGTAAAGCCGTCGAGATGGGCTTGCAGGCGGAAATAGGGATTGTCGGCCTTGCGTTCCACCTCCACGGCGGGGGCGGCCTGGTAGGGCAGGGTGATGTCCGCCTCGATCCGGCCGCCCATTTCCAGGCGGGCGTAGGGCCGCAGGGTGCCGAAGAACACGTCCGGCGCCAGGAACAGGGCATCCGGCGCCAGCAGCGGGCGATGCTTGTCGCCGACCATGAGGCGGTGGCGGCTCTGGGTATCGCGCCAGAAACCTTCCACCGCCTCCTGGCAGTCACCGTGCAGCACCAGCACCGTGTCTTCCGCCAGGTAATCGAACAGGGTGGCGGTGGCGTCGAAGAACAGGGGCAGGTAGTACTCCACCCCGCCCGGCGCTAGTTTGTTGGAGACGTCCTTGTAGATCTGGCTCTTGGACGGATCGCCCTCGAATCGCTCGCGGAAGTTATGGCGGAAACGGGTGACGCCGTCCTCGTCCAGGGGGACCTCCCGGGCCGGCAACAGGCGGATTTCGGCCTGCTTGAACAGGGTGCGCTGGGTGTCCGGGTCGAAGGTGCGGATGGATTCGATCTCGTCGTCGAACAGGTCGATGCGATAGGGCAGGGCGGTGCCCATGGGAAACAGGTCGATGATGCCGCCGCGCACCGCGAACTCGCCCGGCGACAGCACCTGGTTGACCGCGTGATAACCCGCCTGGGCCAGGCGGGCGCGCAGCCGTTCCGCGTTCAGCTTGTCCTTTTCCTTGAGCAGGAAGGTGAGGGCATCCAGATAGTCCGGCGGACACAGGCGTTGCATGGCCGTGGCGGCGGGGGCCACCAGCACGTCCACCTGGCTCTGGGAGGCCAGCCACAGGGCGGACAGGCGTTCCGAGACCAGGTCCGGGTGGGGCGACAGAGGGTCGTAGGGCAGGGTCTCCCAGTCCGGAAACAGGCGCACCGACAGGCTGGGATCGATCCAGGCCAGCTCCTCCACCAGGCGGCCGGCATCCTGGGCGGACTGGGTCAGCACCAGTAGGCGGCGTTGCCGGGCATAGGCGGCGAGTACCAGGCTGTCGGCGGAACCGGGGGGGCGGGGAAGGCGGTGGCGTTGGCCGGCGGGCGGGAGGTCGGGCAGAACGGTCATGGAGAATCGCTTCAGGCAGGACCGGCATTATCCCAAATCCGGCCACCGGGATGGGCGGCCCATTCGACAAGCTCAGGACAGGCCCTTCGACAAACTCAGGACAGGCCCTTCGACAAACTCAGGACAGGCTTCGATACGCCTTGCCTTGCAAGGCTACTCAGCCCGAACGGTGCCTCACCAATCTCCGTTCGTCCTGGGTAGGCGGCCCGTTCGTCCTGAGTAGGCGCGTAGCGCCGTATCGAAGGAAGCGCCGTATCAAGGGAAGCGGACGAATCGAAGCGAACCATACAAGCTCGTCGAAGGGCCTGTCCTGAGCCCTGCGCGTTGCGGGTGCCCCCTCAGTGCACTCCGCCGGCCTTGAACATGCCCGGGTTCAGGTCATGTCGTTGCAGCAGCTTGTACAGCTCGGTGCGGTTGCGGCCGCTCAGTTGCGCCGCGTGACTGACGTTTCCCTCGGTCATCTGCATGACCCGTACCAGGTAATCCCGTTCAAAGGCGCGCTTGGCTTCGTCCAGGGGCACCAAGCCGCCTTCGCCTACCTGAATCACCTGTTCCACCAGGGAAGACGGGACAATCTGACTGGTGGACAGGGCCACCGCTTGTTCGATGACGTTGTAGAGCTGGCGCACGTTGCCGGGCCAGGCCGCGTTGAGCAGCGCCGTCATGGCGTCTGGGGCGAGGGCGCGCGCCGGTTTGTGGTGGCGTTGCGCCAGTTGGGGCAGGAAATAGGCGGTCAGCAGTGGGATGTCCTCGCGCCGCTCGCCCAGCGTCGGCACGCGCAGGGACACCACGTTCAGGCGGTAGTACAGATCCTCGCGAAAATGCCTTTCCCTGACCAGTTCCTCCAGGTTGCGATGGGTCGCGGACAGGATGCGCACGTCCACCGGTTCGTCCGTGGTGGAGCCGACCGGGCGAATTTTTCTCTCCTGGATGACGCGGAGCAGCTTGACCTGGAGTCCCAGGGGCATGTCGCCGATTTCGTCCAGCAGCACGGTGCCGCCCTCCGCCGCGCGCAGCAGGCCGCGGTGTTGGGTGGCGGCGCCGGTGAAGGCGCCTTTGACGTGTCCGAACAGCTCGCTTTCCAGCAAGGCCTCGGGCACGGCGGCGCAGTTGATGCCTACGTAGGGTTTTCCGGCTCGCCGGCTGGCCCGGTGGATGGCGCGGGCCAGCAGTTCCTTGCCGGTGCCCGATTCTCCCAGGATGAGCACGCTGGCATCCGATGTGGCCACCAGTTCAGTCCGGCGCAGTAATTCCTCCATGGCCGCGCTGCGCGTGATGATCTCGTCCCGCCAGGAGGCCTCCTGCGCCTCGCTTCGGAATTCATGGGTGCCTAGCGCCTGGTCCACCTGCTCCAGCAGTGCCTTGGGGGCGCAGGGTTTGCTCAGAAAATTGAAAACACCGCGACGGGTGGCCGCTACCGCGTCGGCGATGGTGCCCTGGGCGGTCAGGAGGATGACGGGCAACATGGGCATGGCGCCATGAATGCGATCGAACAGATCAATGCCGCTCATGTCGGGCAAGAGCAACTCGCTGATCACCAGTCGCGGCCGCAGCCGGGCCACCAGCGTGAGCGCCTCGTCGCCATTGCCGGCGATGCGTACGCCATGGCCCGCTTCGGTCAGGAGTTGTGACAGTAGCCGTCCCTGGTCCGGGTCGGCATCGATGATCACGATCTGGGCTTGCTGTCCCACCATGGGTTCAATACTTCCTTTAGCCGGCAGGCAAGGCTGTCGAATCGACATTGTCGCAAGATGCCCATCTGCCCCGGTGCAGCCAGCTATTCTGCCCCGGTGCAGCCAGCTATTCCAGACGCTGCTTGCTCATCGCGACGAGGAGGTGCCGGCTTCCTTGAGCAGGATGGCTTTGGCGGAATCGTAATCCGCTTTCATGCGCATGTCGTTGGGGCGCAGTCTCAAGGCCTGGGCCTGGGCCGCTTCGGCCTGGGTCAGGTTGCCCAATTCCAGGTAGGTGCGCGCCAGCAGGGACCAGCCTTCGCCATCGCCGGCATCCTTTTCCAGGCGCTTGGCCAGGCGTTGCGCCATGACGTCCAGTCCGGCGACTTGCGGCGCCTTGGCGTCGGTGGGAACGGGCGGCATGCCTGTCGGAACGGCTGGCATGGTGCCGGACAACAGGGTGGAGGCCCGCTCCGCGGGTGGCGTTGTCAGCGCGGCATCATCCTGGTCAGACCAGTACTGCCAGGCAGCGATGCCCGCCGCCAGGGCGATGCCCGCGCCGATCAGGATGGGGCGCAGGTTTCCCTTGCGAGGAGTCGGCGCGGCGGGTGCGCTATCGGTTTCGTTGAATGGATGCATTGCGGTATTTGAGTTCATTACCACTCCCAGCGGTAGCCGATGAAGAAATAGTGTCGTTGGGTCGTGTCCGTGGAGGACGGACCCGTGGTGGTGCTGTATTCCATGCCCAGCTCGGATTCCAGCGACCAGTTGTCGCGCAGCCGGTAGGACACACGGAATACCGGGTTCCAGCGTTGCAGGCGGGTGTCGCTGCTGTCCTTCTGGGTGTAGTAGGCCACCGAGCTGTCGACACGCCAGCGCGCCAGGTTCAGCACGTGGGACACGGACAGGGATTCGCCGTCGTAGCTGTCGGCGCGGATCACGCTGCCGTTCACCACGAACACGTCGTTGTCCCACAGGATGGAGTTGCCGATCACCTGGCTGGACACCACGTGGATGTTGCCGGTGCCGGCCTGGAGGGTCATGACCCCGGTGGTGGAATCCTCGCCCCAGGAATCCGACACCCGGGCCAGGCGGTAGTCGGCGCCGAACTGCCAGCGGGTGTTGATGGGCCGGGTGAAGCCGAGCTGGAACAGGTCCGCATCGGCGGTCTTCAAGGCCGCCTTGTCGCGCAGGGTGGCCTCGCTCACGCCCGCCGCCAGGGCGGCCTGAATGGTCTGCTGGGGCAGGCCGGGCACGGCGTTGGTGAGTTGCAGGATGGGCGACTTGCGATGGTCGATCAGGGCGAACAGGCTGGTGCCGTTCTCCATCTGGTAGTTGCCCTGGAGCATGGCGATGTTGAGGGCGCTGAACATCACGTCGTAGTCGAACAGGGCGAAGTAGTTGCCGTGGGCATCGAAGTAGCGCAGCTCCATGCCCAGCGCCTGGCGGTCGCTCACCCCGTCCACCAGTTGGGTGATGGCGTAGGCGGAGCCGGTCACCTTCTCCGCCTGGGGGATCAGATCCAGGCTGACGCCGTACATGGACTTCTGCCAGCTCACGCTGTACTCCACCGGCAGGCCCCACACCGCGTTCACGCGCCAGGCCGGGTTCAGGTTGTAGCCCGCCCAGATGCCGTCGAAGCGGCCCAGCACGCCGCCGTTGTTGGCGGTCTGGCGGCCGATGCGGCCGATGTAGCCGATCTCCTTGTCGGAACGCTCGAAATAGGCGGAGTTGAGCCGGTTCAGGTTGTTCTGGCCGGACAGGAAGTTCTGGGTGTCCGTGTCGCGCAGCACGAAGCGGGAGTCGCTGGTGCTGGTGCGGCGGCGGTAATTCACGTCCAGGTTGGTGACCAGGGCGGACTGGTCGGTGGAGGACAGGTTCTCCCGACTGAAGGTGAGCTCGCCGGGCGGCGGCGCGGTGAGGATCTCGATCTGGGAGTTGCCGTAGTAATAGTTCTGGGCAAGGCTGCCGTTCAGCACCCAGCCGGTGTCTTCCTGACGCCTCGGCGCTGAACGCGCATCCCTGGGCCTGTCCATGGCCGCGGCCGGCTCGGTGGCCACGGCGGCCAGATGCTGCTTCACCCGTTGTGCGTATTGGCCATCGGGATAGAGCTTCAGATAAAGCTGGTATTCCGCCCGTGCTTTGGCAGTCTCGCCGTTGCTGGCGCGCGCTTCGCCGACCAGTATCTGGGCCTGTTCCGAATGACTGTTGGGAGGCAGATTGAGCAGGCGGTTGAGGGCATCAATGGCGCCGGCGAAGTCGCGCTTGGCGGTGGCCGCCTGGGCCTGCTCCAGGAGCAGGCCGGCGTTCTTTTCCAGATCCTTGTCCTGGGGCGCGGTTTGCAGGATCGGTGCCGGCAGGGTTTCCGGCGTCGCCGCCGGGGCCGGAGATTTGGCTCCGGGTTTCGCGGCGATGGGCACGAAGATGGACAGGCTGCGCTCGTCGCCACGTTGGCGCACCCGCCACGACGTGGTGCGGTTGAAGCGGATGGTGAGGGCGCCGTTCAGTTCCGGGTAGGTCAAGGTGAAGCCGGGGATCAAGTCCGTACCGGCCTGTTTGATGGTTTCCGAGGTGAGCCGAACGCCGGAGGGCAGCTTTTCCGTGCGTGTCACGAACACCTGCAACAGGTTGCCGCTGGTTCGAGGGGCATGGCGCTGGTACTGCACCGGGGTGGTGAAGCGGATGACGATCTCCGCTTCCTTGCCCGCGCGTTGCACATCGATCCGGTCGATTTCCTGGGCGGCGGCGGTTGCCGCCAACAGGGTCATGGTCATGGCCATGACTCCCCTCAAGGCCCGCGCGTATGCCGGCCGGTGCGTTTCAAGCTTCATCAAAATCAGAATCCTCCACTGGTTGAACGGTGCTCACCGGAACGCATACGCTGGATCGTGGTGAAACTCGAGTTGGTGTACTGGTGACAGCTGCCCGAGCAGTCCTTCAGCTCGCCCGCCGTGTACAGGATGGTTGGCGAGCCCACCTTCTTGTGTTCCGACGCCTTGAAGTCCCCCGCATGGCAGCCCGCGCAAGCCGGCTTGTAGGCCGCGTAGGTCCAGGTGATCACCTCGTTGTTGCCGCGGTGGCAGGAGGTGCAGCTCAGGCCGGCGGCATGGGGTTTGTAGAACGCCGAGGTGTGGGCGTAGGTTTTGGTGGGCAGCCAGCCCGTGCTGGTATGGCAGCTGTCGCAGGACTTGGTGGTGACGAAATGCCCGGAGCCCTTGCCGGTGGCCGACACGCCGTTGTGGCAGGTGGAGCAGGTGCCCGGCGTGACGCCGCTATGGGAGAAGGTGGCGGGAATCCAGGCGGTGGTGCGATGGCAGGTGTCGCACGAGGCCGTGGTCTGGATGTGGTTGCTCGGCTTGCCGGTGGCGGAAGACCCGTTGTGGCAGGTGGAGCAGGTGCCCGGCGTGACGCCGCTATGGGAGAAGGTGGCGGGAATCCAGGCCGTGGTGCGGTGGCAGGTGTCGCAGGAGGCCGTGGTCTGGATGTGGTTGCCCGGCTTGCCGGTGGCTTTGCTGCCGTTGTGGCAGGTGGCACAGGTGCCGGGAACAACGCCGGTATGGTTCATGGTGGCCGGAATCCAGGCGCTGGTGCGGTGGCAGGTATCGCAAGAGGCCGAGGTCTGGATGTGATTGCTCGGCTTGCCGGTGGCTTTGCTGCCGTTATGGCAGGTAGCGCAGGTGCCGGGTGCCACACCGGTGTGGCTCATGGTGGCGGGCAGCCAGGCACTGGTACGGTGGCAGGTGTCGCAGGAGGCCGAGGTCTGGATGTGGTTGCTCGGCTTGCCGGCGGCCGTGCTGCCGTTGTGGCAGGTGCTGCAGGTGCCGGGGGCCACGCCGGTATGGCTCATGGTGGCGGGTAGCCAAGCACTGGTGCGGTGGCAGGTATCGCAAGCCTGGGACGTCTGGATATGGTTGCTCGGCTTGCCGGTGGCCGTGCTGCCGTTATGGCAGGTGGCACAGGTGCCTGGTGCAACCCCGGTGTGGCTCATGGTGGCGGGCAACCAGGCGTTGGTCCGGTGGCAGGTGTCGCAAGTCTGGCTGGTTTGGATGTGATTACTCGGCTTGCCCCGGGCGGCAGAGCCGTTGTGGCAAGTGCTGCAGGTTCCCGGCGCGATGCCGGTATGGCTCATGGTGGCCGGTAGCCAGGCGCTGGTGCGGTGGCAGGTGTCGCAAGAGGCCGAGGTCTGGATGTGGTTGGACGTCTTGCCAGTGGCAGCCGTGCCGTTGTGGCAAGTCGAGCAGGTGCCCGGTGCCACGCCGGTGTGGCTCATGGTGGCGGGCAGCCAACCGTTGGTGCGGTGACAGGTGTCGCAGGCCTGGCTCGTTTGGATGTGGTTGCTGGTCTTGCCGCGCGCGGCGGTGCCGTTGTGGCAGGTCGCACAGGTGCCAGGTGCCACGCCAGTGTGGCTCATGGTTGCAGGCAACCAGCCGCTGGTGCGGTGACAGGTGTCGCAGGCCTGGGACGTCTGGATGTGATTGGATGTCTTGCCTCGCGCCGCCGTGCCGTTGTGGCAAGTGGCACAGGTACCCGGTGCTACGCCGGCGTGGCTCATGGTCGCCGGCAACCAGGCATTGGTGCGGTGACAGGTGTCGCAGGCCTGGCTGGTCTGGATGTGGTTGCTGGTCTTGCCGCGCGCTGCCGTGCCGTTGTGACAGGTGGAACAGGTACCGCTCGCCACCCCGGCGTGGCTCATGGTGGCGGGTAGCCAGGCATTGGTGCGGTGGCAGGTGTCGCAGGCCTGGCTGGTCTGGATGTGGTTGCTGGTCTTGCCGCGCGCTGCCGTGCCGTTGTGACAGGTGGAACAGGTACCGCTCGCCA
>JBGSHR010000283.1:0-3094 GCA_041752155.1 Thiobacillaceae bacterium
ACGGCCGAGGTGCGGGTGCTGCGCCCCGGCCTGGCCGTGGGGCTGCGGATCGCCTCATGAGCGGCGCCATGGCCGGCCGATGCCAAGGCTTTCGGGAGGAAGGCCGGAAGATGGGGGTGCGCATCGGGGCACTTTTCGGACGTCACCATGGCCTAGGCCTCTCAGCGCCAATGACGCGACCCCGCCAAGTGAAGGAAACAGACTTTTGTTTTTTGTGATTCGCTAAGCCGCCCCGGCCCACGCCTGCCCGCTCTTCCATCCAGACAAACAGGGATTCGCCATGCACCAGGACAGCCGAATCTATGTCGCCGGCCATCGCGGACTGGTGGGTTCCGCCTTGATGCGGGCCCTGGTGCGCCGGGATTGCGCGCACCTGATCACCCGCACCCACGCCGATCTGGATCTGGCCTGCCCGGCCGATGTGGAGCGCTTCTTCGCCCACGAGCGGCCGGAATTCGTGTTCCTGGCCGCCGCCCGGTCAGACCAGGGCCACTTGGGTGGCGAGGACGAATGCCTGCGGCGGCACCTCGCCATCCACACCAACGTCATCCACCAGGCCTGGCGCAGCGGGGTGCGGCGCCTGCTGATCCTGGGGGCGTCCAGCCTCTATCCCCCGGATTGTCCATCGCCGATCCGGGAGTCCTACCTGGGCGTCGATACCAGCCCGCTCCGCGACGATGCGCCCTGCGTGCAGGCCAAGCGGGCCGGCATCGAGATGTGCTGGAGCTACAACCGGAAATTCGGCACCCGCTATCTGGCCGCCATGCCCTGCCGCCTGTATGGCCCGGGTGACCGCCACGAGGCCGGCCAGGCCAGCCTGGTGCCGACCCTGATCCAGGCCTTCCACCAGGCCAAGGTGCGTGGCGACCAGCGGGTGGAACTGGGCGGGGACAGGACCGCCCGGCAGGACCTCCTGTTCAGCGACGACCTGGCCGAGGCCTGCGTCCACCTCATGATCATGACGGATGACCAGTACCAGCAACACCTCATCCCGGATGCGCCGCCCCTGTTCAACGTCGGCAGCGGCGCCCCGCTGAGACTGGAGACCCTGGCCGAGGCGGTGCGCAAGGTGGTGGGGTATCGCGGCGAGGTGATCTGGGATGCCGGGCGGCCCGGCTTCGTCGCGGAAAAACCGCTGGATGCCAGCCGGGTGCGGGCCCTGGGCTGGAGCCCGGCCACGCCTTTGGAGGCGGGGGTCAGGCAGGCGTATGCGGCTTATCTGAAGCAGGTTGCGGCGATGGAATCTACAAACGGCAGTTGACTCACCACAGAGTCACAGAGAAAACCCTGCGTTATCAATCCGCTCAAGCTCGCCAGCAGGCTGAACCCGGAAAACCAGGGATTGCCCTGGGTTTTCAAGCTCCGTGTCTCTGTGGTGAACTGCTATTTCCAGGTTGATCCGGACGTGTGGCGACGGGCGGGAGCATCCCGGCGCGTTGCCGGGCGAATTCAGCGCCCCGTCAAGTCCCTTTCCTGCCGGCCTTGCCGCCCACCGGCGTCACCCCGTAGGTCCAGTGCTTGCGCCAGGCGCCATAGACCGCGCTGGGGTATTCCGCCTTGCCCAGGCTGCCGTTGTAGCGGCCCAGGGCGCGGAACAGGTCGCCGCGTTCGATGTCCAGGTAGTGGCGCAGGATGGTGACGCCGTAGCGCAGGTTGGTGCGCAGGTGGAACAAGTTGTGCTCGCGCGTACCGATCACTTCGGTCCAGAACGGCATGATCTGCATGAAGCCCCGGGCCGAGGCCGTGGACACGGCGTACTTGTGGAAGCCGCTCTCCACCTCGATCAGACCCAGCACCAGCTCCGGGTCCAGGCCGGCGCGGGTGGCCTCGTAGTGCACGGTGTTGAGGAAGTCCTGGCGGAACTCCGGGTCGGGGATGCGGCGCGCCAGGCGGCGGTCCATCTCCGCCAGCCAGTCCTTCACATAGGGGGTGTCGGCGAAGGCGGCCTTGGCCACGGCGGCATCCGCCACCGCCTTGGACAACTGGGAGCGGACGCTGGCGGACAGGGGTTCGTACTTCTGGGCGCCGGCCCAGGCGTGGCTGGCGACCAGGGTCAGCACCAGGGCCGCCAGCTGGATGGGTTTGGTCAGGCGATATCGCGACATGACTTGATCCGTTGCTCCAGAAATTCCGCTGCTTCTAATTGAGCAATTCGCGTGCCAGTCTCGTCCCGGCGTCCCTGGTATTCCAGCATGCCGTCCTTGAGGCCGCGCTCGCTCACCACTACCCGGTGCGGCACGCCGATCAGCTCCATGTCGGCGAACATCACCCCCGGGCGCTCATCCCGGTCGTCCAGCACCACGTCGATGCCGGCGGCAACCATTTGAGTATAGAGGGTCTCCGCCGCTTCCCGTACTGCCTCGCTACGCTTCAGGCCGAGGGGCACGATGGCCAGTTCGAACGGGGCGAGGCTCTGGGGAAAGACGATGCCGCGTGGGTCGTTGCCCTGCTCGATGGCGGCGCCGACGATGCGCGACACGCCGATGCCGTAGCAGCCCATGGTCATGACCTGGGACTTGCCGTTCTCGTCCAGGTAGCGGGCGTCCAGGGCTTGGGAATACTTGTCGCCGAGCTTGAAGATGTGGCCGACTTCGATGCCCCGGCAGATCTCCAGGGTGCCCTGGCCGTCCGGGCTGGGGTCGCCGGCCACGGCGTTGCGGATATCCACCACCTGGGGCTCCGGCAGATCGCGGCCGAAGTTGACACCGGTGAGATGAAAACCGTCCGTGTTGGCGCCGCAGACGAAGTCATGCATGGCGGCCACGGCCCGGTCGGCAAAGACCGGGATGTTCAGGCCGACCGGACCCAGGGAACCGCCACCGCAGTTCACGACTGTGCGGATCTCGCCATCACTGGCGAATTCCAGAGGGAAGAGGATGCCCATGAGCTTGCCGGCCTTGACCTCGTTGAGCTGGTGGTCGCCGCGCACCAGCAGGGCTACCAGGCCTTCCACGCCGCGCACCACCAGGGTCTTCACCACCTGGCTGGGGGCCAGCTTGAGGAAGGCGGTGACCTCCTCGATGGTGTGCTGGCCCGGGGTGGCGACCTGCTCCATGGTTTGGCTGGCGGCGGCGCGGGGAGCGGCCGGCGCCAG
>JBGSHR010000284.1:0-12278 GCA_041752155.1 Thiobacillaceae bacterium
CGTGCTGGTGGGCCACCTCCCGGCGCGCCGCCCGTTGCGCCAGGGCCCATTCACTGGCGTCGATCTCACCATCGCCATTCAGGTCGAAGCGCCGGTGCAGCTCCGCCTGGTCCCCTTTCCAGACGGCAAGGAGATCCCCCACATCGCGCCGCGCATCCAGCGCCTGATCCGCGCCCCGTGTACTGCTGAAGGCGCCGATGGCATACAGGGCATCGCCCTTGAGCAGGATGAATTCGGTATAGCGCTGGTCGCCCACCTGGCGCACCTCCTTGTGGCGGGAGTGGATCTGGGCGCCGGCGGGATCGAGGATGCAGCGGCCGCTGCCGTCGTCCAGGGCGAAGGGCTGGTCGCTCTCGGCGGCCTCGCTGAAGCTCCACTTGCCCTCCTCGCGTTTTTCCACGCCGTAGCGATACCAGAGACAGGGCAACTGGGTCAGGGGACTGAGGGGCTGGGTGTCGCCGTGGGGCTGGGCCGTGCCCCTGAGCTCCACATAGCCCTGGGCGGCGGAGGCGATGCGGGAAGTGGGAGTGTCGAGGATGGCGCGGCTATGGCGCAGAAACAGCAGCCAGGCCAGCAGGTTGATGCCGGCCGCCAGGGCCAGGGTCCAGAGCCAGGTGAAGCGGGAATCTTGCTCGGCGGCATAGCCCAGCAAAGCCACCTGCCCGCCGATGAGGAGGCCGGATAGCTGGCCGCGCCAAGGGATGGAGTTGCGCCAGGAAATGGCTTGCGCCCGGAAGTTGGCTTGCCTTGGGAGGCCGGGCTTAGCTGAACAAGGCCTTCACATCCACGTCTTTCTTGTCTTCCGACGAGAAGCTCAGCAGGGCGCGCGCACCGAAGCCGAAGGTGTTGGCCACCAGATTGGCCGGGAATTGCTCGATGCGGGCGTTGTTGATGTTGACGTGCTCGTTGTAGAGCTCGCGCCGGTCGGCGATGGCCTCTTCCAGGCCGGTGATGCGCTGCATGAGCTGGGCGAAATTTTCATTGGCACGCAACTCCGGGTAGGCCTCCGCCACCGCGAAGATCTGGCCCAACCCGAGGCGCAGCGCGCTTTCCGCTTCGCCCAGGGCGGGCATGTCCTGGCTCTGGCTGGCTTGTTGGACCCGGCCCCGCGCCTCGATCACCCGTTGCAGGGTCTCCTGCTCGAATTGCTTGTACTGGCGGCAGGCCTCCACCAGCTTGGGCAGCTCGTCGTGGCGCTGCTTGAGCAGCACGTCGATGTTGGACCAGGCCTTGGAGACGTTGTGCTTGATCTGGACCAGGCTGTTGAAGATGAAAATGCCGTAAACCAGCATGATCAGGACCAGGCCCCAGAACAGGATGGCGGTGGACATGGTGACTCCCAGAAAGATGGCCAGAAGGAAAACAGGGGCAATGGTAGCAAGCCTGGCATCGGGCTCCCACCCCGGAGCGCCGCCCCGCCCGGCTCAGGCCGGCGGGGCCGCATCCGTCCTTATTCTTCTGCTTCTCCCGCATCCTCCACAGCGCCGGTGTCCTCCGCGCCCTCGGTGTCCTCCGCGGCGGCTTCCTCATCGGAATCCAGGATGCGCTGCAGGCCGGAGAGCTTCTCGCCGGCATCCAGGTTGATCAGGGTGACGCCTTGGGTGGAACGACCCAGGGAGCGGATCTCACTGACCCGGGTGCGGATCAGCACGCCGCCGGTGGTGATGAGCATGATCTCGTCGTCGGCATCCACCAGGGTGGCGGCTACCACCTTGCCGTTGCGGGCCGAGGTGGAGATGGCGATCATGCCCTGGCCGCCGCGTCCGTGGCGGGTGTATTCGCCCACCGGGGTGCGCTTGCCATAGCCGTTCTCGGTGGCGGTAAGCACGCTCTGTTCTTCATTCTCCGCCACCAGCAGGGCGATGACCCGGCTCTCGGCAGAAAGCTTGATACCGCGCACGCCCCGGGCGCCACGACCCATGGCGCGCACGTCGGTCTCGTCGAAACGATTGGCCTTGCCCTCGTCGGAGAACAGCATGACGTCGTTCTGGCCATTGGTGATGGCCACGCCGATCAGGTGATCACCCTCGTCCAGATTGACGGCGATGATGCCGTTGGTGCGGGGACGCGAGAACTCGGACAGCGGCGTCTTCTTCACGGTGCCCAGGGCGGTGGCCATGAAGATGTAGTGCTGGTCGTCGAATTCCCGGACCGGCAGGATGGCGTTGACCCGCTCATCCTCGACCATCTTCAGCAAGTTGACGATGGGCTTGCCGCGGGCGCCGCGTCCGCCTTGGGGCACTTCATAGACCTTGAGCCAGAACATGCGCCCCTTGTTGGTGAAGCACAGGATGTAGTCGTGGGTATTGGCGATGAAGAGGTTATCGATGAAATCCTCTTCCTTGGTGCTGGCCGCCTGCTTGCCACGCCCGCCGCGCTTCTGGGTGCGGTATTCGTCCAGGGCCTGGGCCTTGATGTAGCCGGTGTTGGAGAGGGTCACCACCACGTCCTGGGGCGTGATGAGGTCCTCCATGGACATTTCCTGGGCGTGGACGACGATCTCGGAGCGGCGCTTGTCGCCGAAGGCCGCCTTCATCTCGCCCAGCTCGGTGGTGATGATCTCGGTGACGCGGTCGGGCTTGTCCAGGATGTCCAGCAAATCGGCGATGCGGTCCATGACATCGCCGTATTCGTTGACGATCTTGTCCTGCTCCAGACCGGTGAGGCGTTGCAGACGCAGATCCAGGATGGCCTGGGCCTGCACCTCGGTGAGGAAATAGCCTTGCTGGTGCAGGCCGTATTCCGGCGCCAGGCTGAGGGGACGGAAGGCATCGGTACCGATGCTCAAGCGGTCGCCGCTCACCCGGGCCAGCATCTCTTCCACCACGTTGGAGCGCCAGGGCTTGGACAGCAGGCCGGCCTTGGCTTCCGGCGGCGAGGCGGAGGCCTTGATCAGGGCGATGATCTCGTCCACGTTGGCCAGGGCCACGGCCAGACCTTCCAGGATATGGCCGCGGTCGCGGGCCTTCTTGAGTTCGAACTGGGTGCGCCGGGTGATGACCTCGCGCCGATGGCGCAGGAAGGCCTCCAGGAACTGCTTCAGGTTCAGCAAACGCGGTTGGCCGTCCAGCAGGGCCACCATGTTCATGCCGAAGGTGTCCTGCATCTGGGTTTCTTTGTACAGATTGTTCAGGATCACTTCCGGCACTTCGCCGCGCTTCAGCTCGATCACCACACGCATGCCGGACTTGTCCGACTCGTCGCGGATCTCGCTGATGCCTTCCAGGCGTTTTTCCCGCACCAGCTCGCCGATCTTGGCGCACAAGGTGGCCTTGTTCACCTGATAGGGCAACTCGTCGATGATCACCGACTGGCGTCCGCCCACCTTGTCGATATCCTCGAAATGGCACTTGGCGCGCATCACCACCCGGCCGCGGCCGGTGCGGTAGCCGTCCTTCACGCCGCTGAGACCGTAGATGATGCCGGCGGTGGGGAAGTCAGGGGCGGGGACGATCTCGATCAGGTCTTCGATGTCGATGAAGGGATCACGCAACACCGCCAGACAGGCGTCGATGATCTCGTTCATGTTGTGGGGCGGGATGTTGGTGGCCATGCCCACGGCGATACCCGTGGAGCCGTTCACCAGCAGGTTGGGGAACTTGGCCGGCAGGATCAGGGGCTCGTGTTCGGAACCGTCGTAGTTGGGGCCGAAGTCCACCGTCTCCTTGTCCAGGTCCGCCAGCAGTTCGTGGGCCAGCTTGGACATGCGGATCTCGGTGTAACGCATGGCCGCCGCGTTGTCGCCGTCCACCGAGCCGAAGTTGCCCTGGCCGTCCACCAGCGGGTAGCGCAGGGAAAAGTCCTGGGCCATGCGGACGATGGTGTCGTACACCGCCGTGTCGCCGTGGGGATGGTATTTACCGATCACGTCGCCGACCACGCGGGCCGATTTCTTGTAGGCCTTATTCCAGTCGTTGTTGAGTTCGTGCATGGCGAACAACACGCGCCGGTGCACCGGCTTGAGACCGTCCCTCACATCCGGGAGCGCCCGTCCGACGATCACGCTCATGGCGTAATCGAGATAGGAACGGCGCATTTCCTCTTCCAGGCTGACGGGGATGGTCTCTTTGGCGAACTGGTTATCCATGGGCGGGTCTGGTTCTCGTTATGGATGAGGGAAAAAACCGGCGAAGTTTACCACGCCGGGCCTGCCTGCTCCGGCTCTCCCGCAACAGCCGCCTATAGGCGCACAAGACCGATTTCCCCGGATTTGGCGTTAGCATGGCGAAAAACAACAGGATGCGAGCACCATGACCACTCAAACAGCCGATCTGCGCATCGATGCCAGCTGGATCGTGCCGGTGGAACCGGCGGGACTATGCTTCAACGATCACAGCTTGCTGGTGAAGGACGGGCTGATCGCCGCCGTATTGCCCACGGCCGAGGCGGAATCGTCCTGGAGCGCGCGCCAGCGCATCCACCTGCCCGGCCACGCCCTCATCCCCGGCTTGATCAACCTGCATACCCACGCCGCCATGACCCTGCTGCGCGGCTATGCCGACGACCTGCCCCTCATGACTTGGCTGCATGAGCACATCTGGCCGGCGGAGGGGCGCCATGTGTCCCCCGCCTTCGTGCGCGACGGCACCCGCCTGGCCTGCCTGGAGATGCTGCGCGGCGGCGTCACCTGTTTCAACGACATGTACTTCTTCGCCGAGGCGGCGGTGGAAGCCGCGGCGGAGGCCGGCATGCGCATCGCCGCCGGCATGATCGTGATCGATTCCGCCACGGTCTATGCCGCCGACCCGGACGGCTATCTGCAAAAGGGCTTCGCCCTGCGCGACACCTGGAAGGACCACCCGCTGGTGTCGTTCTGCCTGGCGCCCCATGCGCCCTACACCGTGGGCGACCGCAGCCTGGAGAAGATCGTCACCTACGCCGAGCAGCTGGATCTGCCGGTGCATATGCATATCCACGAAACCCGGGACGAATTGCTGCACAGCCAGGAGCAATTCGGCGTGCGCCCCCTGGCCCGCCTCAAGGCCCTGGGGCTGTTGAGCCCGTCCCTGCTGGCGGTGCATGCCGTGCATCTCAATGCCGAGGAAATCGGCTGGCTGGCCAGCCATGGCTGCCATGTCGCCCACTGTCCCAGTTCGAACCTGAAGCTGGCCAGCGGCTTCGCTCCCATCCCCTCCCTGCTGGCCGCGGGCATCAACGTGGGCGTGGGGACGGATGGCGCGGCCAGCAACAACCGCCTCGACATGTTCGCGGAGATGCGCCTGACCGCTCTGCTGGCCAAGGGCGTGTCCGGCGACCCCACCCTCATCCCGGCGCACCAGGCCCTGGCCATGGCCACTCTGGCCGGCGCGCGCGCCCTGGGACTGGATCACAAGATCGGCTCCCTGGTGGTCGGCAAACAGGCTGACGTGGTGGCGGTGGATCTCAACAATCTCGCCAACCAGCCGTGTTACGACCCGGTATCCCAACTGGTGTACAGCGCCGGCCGGGAACACGTGCGCCATGTCTGGGTGGCGGGCAAAGCCGTGGTGGAAGAAGGCCGTTGCCTGTCCATCGACAAGGCGGAAGCCCTGGGGCGCGTCCACACCTGGCGCGATCGCATCGCCCAGGGACACCAAGCCGTCCAGGTTTGATAGAAAGCCGTCTCTAGCGCGGCGGGACGGTCTCTTCGCGCCACACCCCCGGGGCCAGACCATCCAGCCGGTAAGCGCCGATCGCCCCCCGGATCAGGCGCAGGGTCGGAAACCCCGCCTTGGCCGTCATGCGCCGCACCTGGCGATTCTTTCCTTCCTTGAGCACGATCTCGATCCAGGTGGTGGGGATGGCCTTGCGGAAACGCACCGGCGGGGTGCGCGGCCACAAACCCGGCGGCTCCGCCATGACCCGAGCCTGGGCCGGTTGGGAGACGAAATCTCCCAGGTCCATGGATTGGCGCAGAGGCGCCAGATCGGCGTCGGTGGGAGCGCCCTCCACCTGCACCCAATAGATCTTGGGCAATTTGTGGCGCGGGTCGGCAAGACGATGCTGGAGCGCGCCATCGTCGGTTAAAATGAGCAACCCCTCGCTGTCCATATCCAGCCGGCCCGCCGCGTACACCCCTGGAATCGGGATGAACTCCTTCAAACCGGGATGACCGTCCTCGGAGGTGAACTGGCTCAGTACGCCATAGGGCTTGTTGAACAGAATGATGCGAGCCATCAGCTATATCTTTCTCTACCAGGAGTCATCGTGAGCAGTCCCATCCAGGTGCCCGCCCAGGGCGAAAAAATCACCGTCAACGCCGACTTTTCCCTGAACGTGCCGAACCGGCCGATTATCCCCTTCATCGAAGGCGATGGCACCGGCGTGGACATCACCCCGGTGATGCGGGCCGTGTTGGACGCGGCGGTGGCCAAGGCCTACGCGGGTGAGCGCCAGATCCAGTGGATGGAGGTCTATGCCGGCGAGAAGGCCACCCGGGTCTATGGCGCGGATGCCTGGATGCCCGACGAGACCGTCCAGGCGGTAAAGGATTACGTGGTGTCCATCAAAGGCCCCCTCACCACCCCCACCTCCGGCGGCATACGCTCCCTCAACGTGGCCCTGCGCCAGATGCTGGACCTGTACGTGTGCCTGCGCCCGGTACGCTGGTTCGAGGGGGTGCCCACCCCGGTGAAGGAACCCAACAAGGTCGACATGGTGATCTTCCGGGAGAACACCGAGGACATTTACGCCGGCATCGAATGGGAAGCCGGCTCACCCGAGGCCAGGAAGGTCATTGAATTCCTGCAAAAGGAAATGGGCGTCAAGAAGATCCGCTTCCCGGAAACCTCCGCCATCGGCATCAAGCCGGTGTCCACGGAAGGTTCCGACCGCCTGATCCGCCGCGCCATCCAGTACGCCATCGACAACAAGCGCAAGTCCGTGACCCTGGTGCATAAGGGCAACATCATGAAATTCACGGAAGGCGGCTTCAAGAAATGGGGCTATGAACTGGCGATTCGCGAATTCGGCGGTGAACTGATCGACGGCGGCCCCTGGGTGAAACTGCCCGAGAAATTCGGCGGCATCGTCATCAAGGACGTGATCGCCGATGCCTTCCTGCAGCAGATCCTGCTGCGCCCGGACGAGTATGACGTGATCGCCACCCTCAATCTGAACGGCGATTACATCTCCGACGCCCTGGCCGCCGAGGTGGGCGGCATCGGCATCGCCCCGGGCGCCAACCTGTCCGACTCCGTGGCCATGTTCGAGGCCACCCATGGCACCGCGCCCAAGTATGCCGGCAAGGATTACGTCAATCCCGGCTCCATCATCCTTTCCGGGGAAATGATGCTGCGCCACCTGGGTTGGGGCGAGGCCGCCGATCTGATCATCAAGGGCATGGACGGGGCCATCCGCGGCAAGCAGGTGACCTACGACTTTGCGCGACTGATGCAAGGGGCCAAACAGGTTGCCTGCTCCGCCTTCGGCCAGGAGATCATTCGCGGTATGGATTGAGCCGGGGGCTACTTCGGGGTGGGGTGCTGTTTCGGAGACGAGACGTCCACCCCAAGGTGGCGCAGCAATTCAATCAATTCCTCGGCGATGGGGCCCAACTCCTCCCTTTGCCGCTCCAAACCCACGAGCAACTTGGCAAGTTCACCCAACATGGGGGGGCTTGTTTCCGAAGGAGATTGTGGATCGCTCATTTGGCCGCTCCTGCGCCAACGCCTTAATAGACGTATAGCACAGGGGGCCAAAGGTGGCAGGCGATAGAAACTCGCCCGCCAGGCTAGGACTGCCTACAGCGGTTGGATATTGGCTGCCTGCTTGCCCTTGGGGCCATCGGCAACATCGAAGGAAACGCGCTGACCTTCCTTCAGGCTTTTGAAGCCAGAGCTATTGATTGCGGAGAAATGCGCGAACACATCGTCGCCGCCGCCATCGGGGGTAATAAAGCCGAAGCCTTTCGAGTCGTTAAACCATTTAACTGTGCCAGTGGCCATGGAAACCGCTCCTAAACAAAAAACGAAAATGTCTGTCTGGTCCAAGCCCTTCCAGAGACACGACTCGACCCAAACGCCGGCTTTTTAACCGTGCAACATCCATGCCGTCAATTGGGTTGAAAAAAAACCTCCCGCCATCACAATCACTGGTGTTGAATGTTAACCATGTTACCCATGGCAGTCCGGCACAAAGAGGAAGCGGAACTGGCGACCGACCACACCATCGCCAAACCGCCGCCCCTCTATAAAGTCCTGTTGCTCAACGACGATTACACGCCGATGGAGTTCGTCGTTAAGGTCTTGGAACAGATTTTTTCCCTGGGCCGAGAACAAGCAACCCTGGTTATGCTCAAAGTGCATAATGAAGGCGTCGGTGTGGCCGGCGTCTATCCCAGGGATGTGGCGGAAACCAAGGTAAACCAGGTGACGCAGTTCGCTCGCAGCCACCAACATCCGCTTCAATGCGTGACGGAGGAAACATAGATGATTGCCCAGGAGTTGGAAGTCAGCCTGCACATGGCCTTTATGGAGGCCCGGCAAAAGCGCCACGAATTCATCACCGTGGAGCACCTGCTTCTTGCCATGCTCGACAATCCGTCCGCTGCGGAAGTATTACGCGCCTGCGCCGCCAACTTTGAAGACCTGCGCAAGAAACTGACGGAATTCATTGAGCGCCACACCCCGCGTGTGGCCGGCGAAGCCGACGTGGACACCCAACCCACCCTGGGCTTTCAGCGGGTGATCCAGCGCGCCATTCTGCATGTGCAATCATCCGGCAAAAAGGAAGTGACCGGCGCCAATGTGCTGGTGGCCATCTTCGGGGAAAAGGATTCCCACGCCCTGCACTTCCTGAGTCAGCAAGGCCTTAGCCGCCTGGACATCGTCAACTTCATCTCCCACGGCATCGCCAAGACACCCCAGGAGGCCTCCTCCAGCGGGCATCCCGAGACAGCCAACGAGACCCAGGAAGGCGAGGAAAAAGGGGCGTCGCCCCTGGAGTCCTTCACCAGCGACCTCAACGCCATGGCCCTGGCCGGCAAGATCGACCCCCTCATCGGCCGCGATCAGGAGCTGGAGCGGGTGATCCAGACCCTGTGTCGCCGCCGTAAGAACAACCCCCTTTTGGTGGGCGAGGCCGGCGTCGGCAAGACCGCCATCGCCGAAGGACTGGCACGCCGCATCATCGAGGGCGACGTGCCGGAAATCCTGGAAGGGGCCACGGTCTATTCCCTGGATATGGGCGCCCTGCTGGCGGGCACCAAATACCGGGGCGATTTCGAACAGCGCCTCAAGGCCGTGATCAAACAGCTGGCTGGCAACAGCAAGGCCATCCTGTTCATCGACGAGATCCACACGGTCATCGGCGCGGGCGCCGCCTCCGGCGGCACCCTGGATGCCTCCAATCTGCTCAAACCCGCCTTGTCCTCCGGCCAGCTGCGCTGCATCGGCGCCACCACTTACACCGAGTATCGCGGCATCTTCGAAAAGGACCATGCCCTGTCCCGGCGTTTCCAGAAGGTCGATGTGAAGGAACCCTCCATCGAGGAGACCGTCGCCATTCTCAAGGGCCTCAAATCCCGCTTCGAGTCCCATCATGGCGTGAAGTACACCCAGGGCGCCCTGTCCACCGCGGCGGAGCTATCGGCCCGCTACATCAATGACCGCCACTTGCCCGACAAGGCCATCGACGTCATCGACGAGGCCGGCGCGGCCCAGCGCATCCAGCCGAAATCCAAGCAGAAGAAGGTCATCACCCCCAAGGAGATCGAGGACATCGTCGCCAAGATCGCCCGCATCCCGGCCAAGTCCGTGGCCCATGACGAGCGCAATACCCTGCGCAATCTGGATCGCGACCTCAAGGCCGTGGTGTTCGGCCAGGACAAGGCCATCGACGCCCTCTCCGCCGCCATCAAGATGTCCCGCTCCGGCCTGGGCAACCCCCAGAAACCCATCGGCTCCTTCCTGTTCTCCGGCCCCACCGGCGTCGGCAAGACCGAGGTAGCGCGCCAACTGGCCTATGTGCTGGGGGTGGAGCTGATCCGCTTCGACATGTCGGAATACATGGAGCGCCACGCCGTGTCACGCATGATCGGGGCGCCTCCCGGCTACGTGGGCTTCGAACAGGGCGGCCTGCTCACAGAGGCCATCACCAAGACCCCCTACGCGGTGCTACTGCTGGACGAGATCGAGAAGGCCCACCCGGATATCTTCAACATCCTGCTCCAGGTCATGGACCACGGCACCCTGACCGACAACAACGGCCGCAAGGCGGATTTCCGCAACGTGGTCATCATCATGACCACCAACGCCGGCGCCGAAGCCATCACCAAGACCGGCATCGGCTTTGCCCTGCCCCAGAAAACCGGCGACGAGATGGCCGAGATCAAGCGCCTGTTCACCCCGGAGTTCCGCAACCGGCTGGATGCCACCATCTCCTTTGCCGGCCTGAGCGAAGAGGTCATCCTGCGCGTCGTCGACAAGTTCCTCATGCAACTGGAAGAACAGCTGCACGCCAAGAAGGTGGAGGCCCATTTCTCCGACAAGCTGCGCGCCTGGCTGGGGAAGGAGGGCTTCGATCCCCTCATGGGCGCCCGCCCCATGGGCCGCCTCATCCAGGACACCATCCGCAAGGCCCTGGCCGACGAACTGCTGTTCGGCCGGCTGGCCAGCGGCGGCGAGGTGGATGTGGACGTGGACGAGGCCGGCAAGATTCAGCTGGAATTCAACCAGCAGCTGGAGCCGGCCTGATCCCATAGGGCGAAGGTCCGGCATGCCCCGGGGTTAAACCCTGGGGCTGGCTGGGCCCTCAGGGTGTTAAGACGCGGCCCCCGCGACGGGCGGCCGGAACAGACGGAAGAAGTTGCGGCTGGTGGTCTCCGCCACCTCCTCCAGAGCGATCCCCCGCAGACTGGCAATCTCCTCGGCCACGTGGCGCACAAAGGCCGGTTCATTACGCGCGCCGCGATGGGGAACCGGGGCCAGATAAGGGGAATCCGTCTCGATCAAGACCCGCTCCAGAGGCACCTGGCGGGCGACCTGCTTCAGATCCTTGGCGCTCTTGAAGGTGACGATGCCGGAAAATGAGATGTAGAAGCCCATGGCCAGGGCCGCATCCGCCACCTCCTGGCTCTCGGTAAAACAATGCATTACGCCCCCCGCCTGCGCCGCGCCCTCCTCGGCCATGATGGTCAGGGTATCCTGGGCGGCATTGCGGGTATGGATGATGAGCGGCTTGCCCGCCGCCCGCGCCGCCCGGATATGGGTGCGGAAACGCGCGCGCTGCCAGTCCACCGCCTCCCGATCCAGCCGGTAGTAGTCCAACCCGGTCTCGCCGATCGCCACCACCCGGGGATGACGCGCCAGTTCAACCAGTTCTTCCAGCGTGGGCTCGCGCCCCTCGTCATGGTCCGGGTGCACCCCCACCGAGGCGAACAGGTTGTCGTGGGCCTCCGCCAGGGCCAACACGCGCGGGTAGTGTTCCAGGTTCACCGAGACGCACAGGGCATGGCTGACCTGGGCCCCACGCATGTTTTCCAGGAGCGGCCCTACCCCTCCTTCAAAATCAGGGAAGTCGATATGGCAGTGGGAATCGATGAACATTGGGGGTGACGGTTGTAGCGCCGCCCACTGGGGGCGACGCGGGACTACATGGTATGGGTGTTACGGGTGGACTTCATGGCGTTGCCGAGCACACCCTCGATCTTCTGGCGCACCATGCTGCCACCCTCGTTATCGTCGAATTGCACGCCGATACCCTGTTGGCGGTTGCCCTGGGCGCCGCCGGGGGTGATCCACACCACCTTGCCCGAGATCGGCATCTTGGTGGTGTCTTCCATGAGGGTGATCAGCATGTAGACCTGATCACCCATCTGATACGGCCTATTGGTGGGAATGAACAGACCGCCCCCTTTGATGTAGGGCATGTAGGCGGCATACAAGGCAGTGCGTTCCTTGATGGCCAGGGACAACATTCCAGCACGTCCGCCCATGGGGCGTTTGCCATCTTCACTCATGCTCGGCCTCCTGCGATCTGGGTGTATCGGGTCAGCCAGGATTCTAGCAACAACTGGCTATGCAACGGGTGGCGCAACCAGCGCGCGGCATCGCTCAATTCCCGCTGGAAGGCCATCAGCGCCGCCATATCCGCCTGTTGAGCGACAGCGGCGGCGATGCGTTCACGCCCCTGGAAGAAACGCGATGTGCCGGCCAGTCGCTGGCTGACCAAGTCATGCATCCAGCGCGCAAGCCAGCCCCACGCCTCGGGCACCAGCGGCTGAAACGCCTGGGCGACGGCGCAGACGTCCATTTCACCGGGGTGGGCCAGGCGGTCGAGAAACACATCCCGCCGCTCGC
>JBGSHR010000285.1:0-2374 GCA_041752155.1 Thiobacillaceae bacterium
CGGGCGTGGCGTCCTACGCCGGCATCCCGCTCACCCATCGCGACCACGCCCAGGCCCTGGTCCTGGTCACCGGCCACCTCAAGGACGGCACCATGGACCTGGATTGGGACATGCTGTGCCGGCCGCGCCAGACCATCGTCATCTACATGGGCCTCAAGGGCCTGGTGACCCTGTGCGACGAGATGAAGAAGCACGGCATGCCCGGTGATACCCCGGCCGCCATCGTGCAGCAGGGCACCACCCTCAACCAGAAGACCGTGGTCGGCACCCTGGACAACCTGCCGGCCCTGGCCGCCCAGGCCGAACTCAAGCCGCCCACCCTGATCATCGTCGGCAGCGTGGTCAGCCTGCACGCCAAACTCAACTGGTTCCACCCGGAGCCGGCCACGGACGACCACTGGCACACGCCGCTGGATAAGCCAGCCAGTCTGGAGCACTAAACGAAACGGGGCTTCGGCCCCGTTTGTTTTTCAAGGAACTGTCTGCGATTGCCCGCCAGCTGGATGTCGCGAAAGCCTCCCCTGGGTCAGGGTGGGCGTTTAGCCTATCGGTCTTGCGAGAGGGCGGAAAAGCGAAGTGAACCACCACAGGCTGCTGGAGCCCATCGGCTAGATCCCGCCCGCCTAAGCCGAGGCAAACGATTCTCGGTAACTTACCGAGCAGGCCATGCCGGCCCGGCTCAAACCAACGGGCCTCCACGAAACCCGGGACGGTTCACTATTCAGGCAGAACGCTGGCACGGGTTCCCGTGAGGATCAAGGCGTATGCATTGCCTGATTTTGTGTGCGTCACCGTACAGAAAGCATTTCGGTCATGACGGAATAATCCCTCCGTGATTTCGTCATTGGCCTGCTTGTTGCTGCGCCTCCCCCGAATCTGGAGCAGGCATGAACGCATTTGAACGTATGCCGTACAGACTGACCGCAACCGCGCTGCTGGCGGGAGCGTTGTATGCCACCGGCGCGTGCGCGCACGCGGGCGAGGACGACGCGTCGATGTTCTCGTTCAGTGGCTTCGGTACAGTCGGCTTGGTCCACTCCAGCGAGGACCAGGCGGATTTCACTTCCAACTACTTCAAGCCTAACGGCGCCGGCTACAGTCATGGCTGGAGCGCCGACGTCGACAGTCTGATTGGCGGGCAGGTCACCGCAAACTTCACTCCGCGGCTTTCCGCGATCCTGCAAATCATCGCGGAACAGAATTACGACAACAGCTACCGGCCCCATATGGAGTGGGCGAACATCAAATATCAGTTCACGCCGGATATCAGCATCCGTGCCGGACGGATCGTGCTGCCGGCCTTTCTGGTTTCCGACTATCGCAAGGTGGGCTACATCAATCCATGGGTGCGGCCGCCGGTCGATGTCTATAGGCTGATGCCCGTCAGCAACAGTGACGGCATCGATGCCAGCTACCGCGTGCGCGTCGGTGAACTGATAAACACCGTGTGGGGCAGTTACGGCAAGAGCGAATCCAGACACCCGGCCGGCGGCGCTGTCAAAGCGAGATCCATATGGGGCATATTCAATACCGCCGAATATGGTCCGCTAACCGCGCACATCGCCTACCTGAAAGCCGACGTGACGGTCGAGTCCGTCAATGCGCTCTTCGATGCCTACAGACTGTTCGGGCCGGAAGGTATCGCGATTGCGGACAAATACGATGCTGCCAATAAACCCTTCTCGTTTTTGACGCTTGGCGCAAGTTATGACCCGGGTAGCTGGTTCATTATGGGAGAGTGGGGTTCAGTCGAAAGCCATTCGGTACTTGGCAAGGTGACTGCCTGGTATGCCAGCGCCGGTTATCGGCTTGGGAATGTCACGCCCTATGTCACTTACGCCCAGATGGACCCGGACAATCTCTCCGATCCCGGCTTGGCCGCCCCGGGCGCTGCCGGCCTCAATTCCGCCCTCAATTCGCTCTTGAGCTCGAAGCCCTCTCAGAGAACCATATCCGTCGGCGGGCGCTGGGATTTCAAGAAAAATGCAGCCCTTAAGCTGCAATACGATCACACCCGTATCGACGCCGGCTCGGCCGGCATATTGACCAACACCCAGCCGGGTTTTCAACTGGGTGGCGAGGTCAATGTGATCAGTGCCACGATCGATTTCGTATTCTGATGAGACGGACCATGTCTCTTATGCATCGTCTCGGATTTGTCGTCATCGGCTTGGCCCTGAGCCTGAGCTACGGCGTGGCGGCGGCCGATGTGGTGGTGGTCGTTGCAGCCGGGAACCCGCTGACCACGCTGAGCAGCAACCAGATCGTGGATATTTTTCTCGGCAAGGCGAATCGCTTTCCCGGCGGCCGCCCGGCCTCGCCGGTCGATCAGGTCGAAGGTTCGCCCGAACGCGACGCGTTCTACCTCAAGTTC
>JBGSHR010000286.1:0-2972 GCA_041752155.1 Thiobacillaceae bacterium
CCCCCGCCACCACCAGGCGTTGCAAGTCGGTCTGTTTCAGGGCGGCCAGGCACTTGGCCGCCAACACCTCCACCACCGCCACCTGGAAAGCGGCGGCGATGTCCGCCCGGGCCGCCTCGCCCTCCTTCCGCGCCAGGGTCAGCACGGCGGTCTTGAGACCGGAAAAACTGAACTCCAGGTCGCCGGAATGGAGCATGGGCCGGGGCAACTTGTATTTATAAGCCTCCCCCGTCTCCGCCAGTTGCGACAGGGCGGGGCCACCCGGATAGCCCAAGCCCAGCAGCTGGGCGGTCTTGTCGAAGGCCTCCCCGGCGGCATCGTCCACGGTCTCGCCCAGGAGTTGATAGCGTCCGACGCCATCCACCCGCATCAACTGGGTATGGCCGCCCGACACCAGCAGGGCGACGAAAGGAAACGCCGGACTCGGATCCGCCAACAGGGGAGACAGAAGATGACCCTCCAGATGATGGATGCCGATGCTGGGTATCTCCAGGGCCGCGGCCAGCGCATTGGCGAACCCCGCCCCCACCAGCAAGGCCCCGGCCAAGCCCGGCCCCTGGGTGTAGGCGACGGCGCCCAGGTCGGCCAGATTCAATCCGGCATCGGCCAGCACCCGCCGGGTCAGGGGGATCACCCGGCGGATGTGGTCCCGCGATGCCAGTTCCGGCACCACGCCGCCGTATTCCGCGTGCATGGCCACCTGGGTATGCACGGCATGGGCCAGCAGGCCGCGTTCGCTGTCGAACACGGCCAGGCCGGTTTCATCGCAGGAAGATTCGACGCCGAGGACTTTCATATTTCCGGGACTTTCATGATGCCGGGGCACGCCCATGGCCCAGGCCCAGGGCCGGATCGGGCAAGTGCTTGTCTGAAAAAGGGCATTGTATTGAAACCCGAGGGGAGTTTGTGTTGAAACCTTGGGATGGAGTGGTATAGAATCCGGCCTCTTATTTTTGCTTGCTCACCAGGTAACTAGACATGCCTAGCATTCGCCTCAAGGAAAACGAGCCGTTCGAAGTCGCCATGCGCCGCTTCAAACGCACCATTGAAAAAATCGGCCTGCTGACCGACCTGCGCGCCCGCGAGTTCTACGAGAAGCCGACCCAGGAGCGTAAACGCAAGGCGGCTGCCGCCGTCAAGCGCCATCACAAGCGCCTGCGCAGCCAGACCCTGCCGCCGAAGATGTACTAAGCGCTTCCCGCTTATTACCGCTATCGGGCCTGCCATGACAGGCCCGATGTCATTTCAGCCGTCCGCCGCAAGAGGAGTACTGCCATGTCCCTGAAACAACGCATCAACGAGGACATGAAGAACGCCATGCGCGCCAAGGATGGCCCCCGCCTTTCCGCCATTCGCCTGCTCATGGCCGCCATGAAGCAGAAGGAAATCGACGAACGGATTGAACTGGACGACAGCGCCGTCGTCGCCATCGCCGAGAAACTGCTCAAGCAGCGCAAGGACTCGGTCACCCAGTACCTGGCGGCCCAACGCCAGGATCTGGCCGACCAGGAACAGTTCGAGATCGGCGTCCTCTCCGCCTACATGCCCCAGCCACTATCCGCCGACGAGGTCGCCGCACTGGTCCAACAGGCGGTGAGCGAGAGCGGCGCCGCCGGCGCCAAGGATATGGGCAAGGTCATGGCCTGGCTCAAACCCCGGCTGGCTGGCCGCGCCGACATGACCGCCGTCTCGGGCCTGGTGAAGGCCGCTCTGGGCTGACCGTCCAAACTCTCCGCTGAGCCAGCCGGCCACGGGCCATGATCCCCCAGGACTTCATTCAGCAGCTGCTAGACCGCACCGACATCGTCGCGGTCATCGAGCAATACGTCCCCCTCAAGAAGGCGGGCGCCAACTACCAGGCGCGCTGCCCGTTCCACAACGAAAAAAGCCCCTCGTTCTCGGTCAGCCCCACCAAGCAGTTCTATCACTGCTTCGGCTGCGGCGCCCACGGCACCGCCATCACCTTCCTCATGGAGCATACCGGCGCGCCCTTCGTGGAAGCGGTGAAGGAATTGGCGGGCCGCGTCGGCCTGCAGGTACCGGATGACGGCAGTCGCCGCCCGCCCGAGGAGGAAAGCCGGCGCGACAAGATGCTGGAACGCATGGAGGTGGCCGCGCGCTTCTATCGCCTAAGCCTCAAGGCCACCCCCAAGGCGGTGGAATACCTGAAACGGCGCGGCCTCACCGGCGAAACCGCGGCCCGCTTCGGCCTGGGCTATGCCCCGGAGGGCTGGCAGGGCCTGGCCGAGCCCCTGGCGGACTACCAGGACCCACTGTTGCAAGAGGCCGGCCTGGTGATCGCCAACGAGGGCAAACGCTACGACCGCTTTCGCGACCGGGTCATGTTCCCTATCCGCAACGAACGGGGTCAGACCATCGCCTTCGGCGGGCGGGTGATCGACCAGGGCGAGCCCAAATACCTCAACTCGCCGGAGACCCCCCTGTTCCACAAGGGCCGCGAACTCTACGGCCTGCACGAGCACCGGCGCGCCATCCAGGACAGCGACCGGGTGGTGGTGGTGGAGGGTTACATGGACGTGGTGATGCTGGACCAGTACGGCGTCAACAATGCCGTCGCCACCCTGGGCACCGCCATCACCTCGGATCAGGCCGCGCGCCTGTTGCGCCTGGCGGACGAGGTGGTGTTCGCCTTCGACGGCGACAACGCCGGACGCAAAGCCGCCTGGCGCGCCCTGGAGAACAGCCTGCCCCAGGCCCAGGATGGCAAGCGTCTGTCCTTTCTGTTTCTGCCGGAAGGCGAAGACCCGGACAGTTTCGTGCAGGCCCAGGGCACCGCGGCATTCCAGCAGCTGTGCGACCGCGCCACGCCCCTATCCGACTTTCTATTCGCCGAATTGACCGCCCAAACCGAACTCGGCTCCCAGGAAGGCAAGATCCGCCTCGCAAAACTGGCCGAGCCCTATCTGGCCCGCCTGACCCAGGCCCCCTTGCTGACCCGCGCCCTGCGCCAG
>JBGSHR010000287.1:0-2921 GCA_041752155.1 Thiobacillaceae bacterium
GCCTTGATGATGAGCCAGCTGGGCGCGCAAGACATCGCCCGTGGCCAGGAAGGCATCCACCATGTCCGGCCGCAGGCGCAGGCTCTCCTTGCGCAGCCGGTCGAGCACGGACTCCAGCACGTGGGTCACGTCGCTCATGTCGGTGAAACCGAAGGTGCCGCTGCCGCCCTTGATGGAATGGGCCGCGCGGAAAATGGCGTTGAGGTCTTCCAGGGAGGGGTTGTCCACGTCCAGGTCGAGCAGCAGACCCTCCATGCTCGCCAGGTGCTCCGTAGTCTCGTCGAAGAACACCTGGTAGAACTGACTCATGTCGATGCTCATGGCCGCGCTCCCAGCTTACGTCCGTGGGGTGATTCGGCGCGAAGGGAAAGCCGCCCGGTTTTCACCTCAGCCAATCACTTTCTTGACCACTTCCAGCAGTTTTTGCGGATCGAACGGCTTCACCAGCCAACCCGTCGCCCCCGCCGCCCGGCCCGCCGCCTTCATGGCGTCCGAGGACTCCGTGGTCAGCATGAGTATGGGGGTGACCCGGTACTGGTTCAGTTCGCGCAGGGCCTTGATCAGCGTGAGGCCATCCATCCTGGGCATGTTCTGGTCGGTCAGCACCAGGTCGGCGGTCCGGCCCTTGGCCTTGTCCAGGCCATCCTCGCCGTCCACCGCATCGATCACCTCGTAGCCCGCGCTTTTCAGGGTAAACGCCACCATCTGCCGTATGGAGGCGGAGTCGTCCACCGTCAGAATGAGTTTCCCCATATTGCTTCCTCTTAGATTCAGAACAACTCGATGCCGCCGGGGCGCATGCTCATCTGCCCGACCGGATTGAAGCGGGTGTGTTCCAGCCGGGCGGACGACTGCAACTGCTGGCGCGCATCAATCACGCCCTGGGCCAGATCCGCCGCGCCCGCCACCGTTACGGCCGCCTCGCCAACGGCGACCGACAAGGCCTGCATGCGCGCCTGGACATGACCGATCAGCTGGCCGAGCAGGTCCTGGAACTGCAGGGCGGTTACCGTGTTCTCCGCCAGGGAGGCCAGATTGGCGGAAGTCTCCAGAGCAAATTGGGCAAGGTTCACGCCACCCAGCTCCGGATTGCCCGGCTGCGCGGTGACCATGGCCAGGGCTAGATCATGCTGGGCGCGGACATGGCGGTTCATTTGTCCAAAGCTGTCCAGCAGATCGTCGATCGCCTCCTTGAGCAGGCCGCGCGCGCGCTCCAGCTCTTCACCGCCGCTGTGGCACTGCATGGCGGACACCCGCGCCAACTCTTGCAGCAGGTCCTGGACCTCTCCCCGCGCATCCACGACGGGGGGCGACGCCGGCCTTCCCCTGCCCACGCCGGAACGCATCCCCAGCCACCAGGCCAGGCCGGCGACCACAGCCACCGCCAGGACACGCCAGATCGGCTCCGCGCCCCATGACACGCCTCCCAGCAGCACGGCAGCAGTCACGACGAGCGTAGCGAACAGTTTGGAACTCAACCCCAGCCTTTGAATTAATGCGCGATGGACCCCCGAACTATCGGCTCAGACGCCTAAAACTTTAGATATAGCGAGGGCAAAAAAAAGCCGGCGGACGCCGGCTTGAAAGGGCTGAAACACTTGACTCAGTGAGTTTGGGTCGCGGACAGCAGCTTCTGCAGTTCGCCGTTCTGGTACATCTCGCGCATGATGTCCGAGCCACCGACGAACTGGCCGTTGATATAGAGCTGGGGAATGGTGGGCCAGTTGGCGTAGTCCTTCACGCCCTGGCGGATCTCCGGCTCTTCCAGCACGTTCACGGAAAAGAAGTCCGGCACGCCGCAGGCGCTGAGCATGCCGACCGCGTTGGCGGAAAAACCGCACTGGGGAGCCTGGGGCGTGCCCTTCATGTAGAGCACCACCGGGTGTTCGGTCACTTGCTTGTGTATCAGTTCTTTGGCGTCCATGGAAAATCCTTATGTTGAGTAATTTGGTCAAGAATTATAGGGGGATATTGATACCCGTCAAGATCTGGGGGGTAATCCGGCAAGGGCAAGCCCCCGATCTCAATAAAAGCCACCGAAAAATACATCAGAAAGACGGCGGACTGCATGAACTGACCAGGGTGCAGGGCTGCGCGCCGACAGTGCGGAAGCGGTGGGGCTGGCGGCTATTGAAGTAGTAGGCGTCGCCCGGCCCGAGGATGCGGGTCAGCTCCCCCACCGTCACCTCCAGCTGGCCCGACAGGATCACGCCGCCCTCCTCCCCCTCGTGGCGCAGCATCAGGGTGCCCGTGTCCGCCCCCGTCTCGTAGCGCTCGAACAGGATCTGCAACACGTGCCCGGCCCGGGCCGAGCCGATCTGGCGGTAGGAAATGCCCTCGCCGCCGCTGATCTCGGTGAGTTCGGCGGAACGGTAGAAGATCTCGCTCTCCGCCGGCGGCAGCTCGTCCGAGAAGAACTCCGCCAGGGTCATGGGGATGCCCGCCAGGATGCGCTTCAGGGCGCTCACCGAGGGGCTGGTGCGCCCCGACTCGATCAGCGAGATGGTGGCGTGGGCCACCCCCGCGCGTTTCGCCAGGGCGCGCTGAGACAACTGATGGCGCAGCCGCACCAGGCGCAGCCGAAATCCCACTTCTTGATCCATGGCTATCCCCGTTTGTTAAAAGCGTTAAACATTCAATAACAGACTGCGCCGTAACTCAAGCAAAAACATGGGCTTAACTTGCGTCAGATACAGCCTTGACAGCAATTAATGAACGTCTGGACACTGCCTGCCGTTACCGCACCCGGAGTTTGCCTTGAATCCCCTGCCCAACCTCGACCACTACTGGCTGCCCTTCACCGCCAACCGCCAGTTCAAGTCCATGCCGCGCCTGTTCAAGGCGGCGCAAGGCAATTACTACACCAGCATCGACGACCGCCAGCTGCTGGATGCCACCGCCGGCCTGTGGTGCGTGGCCGC
>JBGSHR010000288.1:0-1986 GCA_041752155.1 Thiobacillaceae bacterium
CGTCGTCGGCGCCGGCTTCGGTGGCGCCACCTTCGCCCGCTACCTGAAGATGTGGTACCCCCAGGCGGAAGTCACCGTCATCGAGCCCAACACCCACTTCACCTCCTGCCCGTTCTCCAACACCGTGCTGGCCGGCATCAACAAGATGTCCGACATCACCATGCCCTATGACGGCATCAAGAAGGTGGTGAACAACTTCGTGCCCGACACCGTCACCGCCATCGACAGCGCCAAGCAGACCGTCACCACCGCCGGCGGCAAGACCTTCGCCTACGACAAGCTGGTGCTGGCCGGCGGCGTGGAACTGCTATTCGACAAGGTGCAGGGCTACGACACCGAGGCCCAGAAGACCATCAAGCACGCCTGGAAGGCCAGCGAGGACCAGACCGGCACCCTGCGCAAGCAACTGGAAGCCATGCCCGACGGCGGCAGCTTCGTCATGTCCGTGCCCATGGCCCCGTACCGCTGCCCGCCCGGCCCCTACGAGCGCGCCTGCATGGTGGCCACCTACTTCAAGAAGGCCAAGCCCAGGTCCAAGATCATCATCCTGGACGGCAACCCGGACATCGCCTCCAAGAAGGGCCTGTTCCTGGCCGCCTGGAAGAAGCACTACGGCTACGGCACCGAGAACAGCTTGATCGACTACCGCCCCAACAACCAGCCCAGGGCGGTGAACGTGGCCAAGATGACCGTCAGCACCGAGTTCGACGACGTCAGGGGCGACGTGATCAACGTGGTGCCACCCATGCGCGCCGCCACCATCACCGCCATGGCTGGCGTTCGCATCGGCCTGGACGGCAAGGACGCCCCTTGGTGCGCCATCGACTACCGCACCTTCGAGTCCACCACGGTGAAGAACGTCCACATCCTGGGCGACTCCGCACTGACCAACTTCCCCAAGTCCGGCTCGGTGGCCAACAACACCGGCAAGATGTGCGCCTACGCCCTGTCCGAGCAGTTCAGCGGCCGTCCGGTGGACCCGGCCCCGGTGGTGACCAACACCTGCTACTCCGCTGGTTCCGAGAACACCGCCTTCCACGTCGCCACCGTGTTCCGCTGGAACGAGGAGAAGAAGGCCATGATCCCCGCCAAGGACGCCAACGGCGTGTCCAAGGAGGAAAGCGAACTGGAGATGGCCTACATGGAGTCCTGGGCCAAGAACGTCTGGGCCGACACCCTGGGCCTGTAAACCAGACTGTCGTTCAGACCGAAAGGAGGGGAGAGATCCCCTCCTTTTTTATTGGCCTGCGGAATCTTGCGCGGAAGAGGCTCCCTGGCGAGCTGCATCGAAAGCCAGGGTCAATATGGCCGATGCCCATGGCGGTTTTCGGCCACGAAGGGCCGGTCGGAGAGCTCGTGGCGAACGTCGGATTGTCGGCCGAAGCGGCCATCGATCTTGCGAGTAGGACAGAAAAGCGAAGCGCCTTCTGCCGTATGCATCCGGCGCATTACGCCTGACGGCTAATGCGTATATGGACTCCCCCCGTTTGCAAGCCTGCCGGTTGATGGTTTTAGGTACGACTGCTTCCGTATATCCGGCTTCCCTGTGGGTCGCGTCGACCCGAGCCATGATGGAATCTGCGCGCGGGGTTCACATCGCCCTAGCGGCTTTGTCCGGGTGCCCGGACAGGGAGCCAACGGAATAGGCTGAATCACCCGCGCCGGTCCGACCTGTTTGCCATCGTGCGTCATGCTTCGCAATCGTGGTTGGAGTGGTGCTCCGTGATGCGTGGCCGGCGAACTTACGCCGCCGCCCGGTACGTCTCGTTTCGGGCCAGGATCGCCCACGCGATTCGCGCGTTCTTGTTGGCCAGCGCCACGGTGGCGATATTCTTGTTCCGTCTCGCCGCCAGCGCGGTAACCCAGCGGCTGCGCGCGTCGGTCTTGTTCGCCGCCGCGTTGAGCGCCGCTCGGGCGCCGTGGATCAGGAGCGTGCGCAAATACGTGTCGCCCTGCTTGCTGATCCCGCCCAGCCGCTGCTTGCCG
>JBGSHR010000289.1:0-5053 GCA_041752155.1 Thiobacillaceae bacterium
GGGGGCTGGTGGCCGACCTGGCGGGCATGGCGGCGGCGGTGCTGGCGGCGTATCTGTTTTTCGGCGCCACGCTGTAAGGCCTTGAACGTTGCCGCAGGGGCCGTATCGAGGTGTTGGTGAAGAAAGGAATGACGATGCTGAAAAAACTTCGTCGGTGGCTTGTGAAAACCCCGGTCATGGTGGCCGTGGGCCTGGTGCTGGCCTATCTGCTGTTCGGCTGGTTCGGCTTCGAGCCCCTGGTGAAATGGGCCGGGCCGAAATTCATCGCCGACAAGACCGGCCATAGCCTCACTCTGGCAGCCGCCAAGTTTGATCCCCTGGCCCTGTCCGTGGACCTGAAGGGCGTGAAGCTGGCTGAGCCCGACGGCAAGCCGCTGCTGGCCTTCGACCAGCTGTTCGTGGATTTCGAGGCCAGCAGCCTGTTCCGCTGGGCCTACGCCTTTGCCGACATTCGCCTGACCGGCCCCACGGCGCGGGTGGAGTTGCGACCGGACGGTTCCCTCAACTGGCTGGCCTTCATCCAGGCCTTCGCGGATAAGGAAGACAAACCCGACAAGCCTCTGCCGCGCCTGCTGATCCGCCGGTTCAGCATGGAAAAGGGACGCGTGGACTTCGCCGACCATAAGGTCACCGGCGGTTTCGATGCCAGCATGAACCCGCTGGATCTCACCCTGAGCGACCTCTCCACCCTATTCGAGGACAAGGGGGCCTACAGCGTGGCGGCCACCACCCAGGCGGGGGCGCGCATCCGCTGGAAAGGCAGTCTGGGCCTCAATCCCATCCTGGCCAACGGCGATCTCGCCATCGATCAGGTCAGCCTGGAGCGCTTCTGGCCGTATATGAAGGGCAAGCTCAACATGGCGCCGCCCCAAGGTGTGGCGGCCCTGTCCCTGGCCTATCGCGCCGGTTATGCCGACAAGCAGCTGTCCCTGCTGGTGGACAAGCTGGGAATGAGTCTGGAGAAGCTGGCCTTGAAGAGCAAAGGCGCGGCTGAGCCCGCCCTGGCCTTGGATAAACTGGCCCTGACCGGGGGGCGCTTCGATCTCGCCAAGCAGGAGCTGGATCTGGGCGAGATCACCCTGAACGGGGGCAAGGTCCGCGTGCTGCGCGACCGGGCCGGCAGGCTGGCTATCCAGGATTGGTTCGCGCCCCCGACGTCCGCCGCCATCGTCGAACCAGCGCCCACGCCGGTTCCTGGCAAGACCAGCGCCGCGCCCCAATCGACCGCCGGCCAACCCTGGCGCGTCAAGCTGGACCACTTCGGCCTGAACAACGTGGCCCTGCGCCTCGTAGACGAGGGTTTCGCTCAGCCCCTGGTGGCCGAGGTGGGCAACGTGAAGGTGGATTTCGCCGCCCGGGCGGAGGGCGGTGGCGCCAAGCCCCTGGCCATGGTGGAGGGCCTGAGCGTGGATGTGTCCGGCTTGTGCGTGCAATCGGGGTTGAACAAGCCCTGGTTCGTGCTGGGCGGCGCGACCCTGGCCGATGGCCGCATCGACCTCGCCGCCCGCCAGGCCAACGTGGCCCATGTGACCTTGAGCAACGGCAAGCTGGATGCATTGCGCGATGCCCGCGGGCGAATCGCCCTGGCGCAAGCCTTCCAGCCGGCGCCCGGTAAACCTGTGACCTCGGCGAAGCCTGTTGCCTCGGCGAAGGGCGGAGCGAGTGCCGATGCCGCTTGGCATTACCAGATCGATGAAGTGGCCCTGGCCGGCTTCCAGGTGGACCTGCGCGACGCGTCGGTCCAGCCGGCCGCCGCCCTGACGCTGACCCGGATCGAGGCGTCGGTACGCAATGTGAGCGAGAACCTCAAGACTGCCCTGCCGGTGAAGCTGGACTTCCGGGTGAAGCAGGGCGGCGCCTTCCACGCCGCGGGCAAGGTGATTCCCGCCAAGCCGGCGGCGGACTTCCGCTTGAAGTTGACTGGCCTGGCCCTGGCCCCGGCCCAGCCCTACCTGGCCCAGGCCGCCAATCTCACCCTGGCATCGGGCCGGGCCTCCGGCCAGGGTCGAGTGCGCTACGACGGCAAACTGAAATTCCAGGGCGGTTTCGATGTGGCCGACCTGCTGCTGAACGAGACCGACGGCGGTGCCCGTTTTCTGGCCTGGAAGCGCCTGTTCAGCGACAGCGTGAGCTATTCCCCGAAAGGCCTGGATATCGAGGAGATCCGGCTGGACAGCCTGGGCGCCAAGCTGGTGATCGACAAGGGCAAGACCGTCAACCTGAAGAAGATCCTCAAGAGCGCGCCGCCAGCTGCTGGGGGAGGGGAGGCGGGCGTGACCGCTGGTTTATCCAAACCAGGTTCGCTGGCGAAGGGGAAGGGGACTGCCCTCACCCCTAGCCCCTCTCCCGATGGGGGAGGGGAAAAGGCTTTCCCCGTGACCATAGAGCGCATCCGCATCGAGCACGGCGAGATGGATTTCGCCGACTATTCCCTGGCCTTGCCCTTCGGTACCCGCATCCACGACTTCAAGGGCGCCTTCAGCGGCATTTCCACCCGGCCTGGCAGCGTGGCCCAGCTGGAGTTGGACGGCAAGGTGGACGAGTACGGCCTGGCCCGGGCGGTGGGGCAGCTCGACCTGTTCAATCCCACCGGCTTCATGGACATCAAGGTCGTGTTCCGCAACGTGGAGATGACCAATCTCACGCCCTATTCGGCCACCTTCGCCGGGCGCAAGATCGCCTCGGGCAAGCTGTCCCTGGACCTGGAATACAAGATCAAGGCGCGTCAGTTGCTGGGCGAGAACCGCATCGTCATGGACCAGCTCACCCTGGGCGAACGGGTGCAGAGCCCCACCGCCAAGGACCTGCCCCTGGATCTGGCCCTGGCCATCCTCAAGGACAGCGACGGCAAGATCGACCTGGGCCTGCCGGTTTCTGGCAGCCTGGACGACCCCCAGTTCAGCTACGGCCAGATCATCTGGAAGGCCATCACCAACATCATCGGCAAGATCGTCACGGCGCCGTTCCGCGCCCTGGGCGCCTTGTTCGGCGGCGGCGGCGAGAAACTGGAGCAGATCCTGTTCGAGGCGGGGGAGGCCGGGCTGACGCCGCCGGAGATGGAGAAATTCAAGAAGATCAGCCAGATCCTCGCCAAGCGCCCCGGTCTGAGTCTCAGCGTCAAGGGCGCCTGGTCCGCCGAGATCGACCGGCCGGTCATGAAGGAGGCCCGCCTGCGCCGCGCCGTGGCCGAGAAGATGGACATCAAGCTGGCGCCAGACGAGGAGCCCGGCCCCGTTTCCAGCGCCAATCCCAAGCACCAGGCAGCCCTGGAGGCGCTTTACGAGGCGCGTTTCGGCGAAGCCGAGTGGAATACCTTGCGGGCGAAGTGGCGTCAGGCCAATCCCGACAAGAAGGCCGAATCCGGCGCCGGCAAGCTGATGTCCCGTCTCACGGGCTTGTTCAAGAAAGAGGAGCCCTTGTCTGCCGACGATCTGGCCCGGCTCAAGGACGTCGATCTCCATGTGTTGATCTACGGACGGCTGCTGGAGAAGGAGACGGTGAGCGACGAGGCTTTGCAGGCGCTTGCACGCCATCGGACTCAGGCCGTCGTCGCAGCGTTGGCCGCCGCCGGAGCGCCTAAGGAGCGGGTCGTGGCGGCTGGTATCGAGCGCTATGAGGGGGATGCTCGGGACGTGCCGGTCAAGCTGGAACTGGGTGTGGCGAAATGATCTTGATTGCACATGGGGTGGACTGGCGACACGTTCAGGCAGGCGATTGGCTTCACAAAGCCAGTTAACCCTTTGATTGAAGTGGATATATCTACTTAAAAACCCCTCTGTATTTCTAAAGTTATATTCAAGCTTTGCCGATGATGACCATGGAAGTTGTGTGGTTCTCACATTTGGATTGTTTTTAACAATGAGGTTAAGCCTAAAAAATGAGAAATAACCAGCCCGTGACCGGACAGGAATACCAGATCCGGAATGATGCCGCCTTCATTACCCATACCGACTCCAAGGGCCGGATTACCCGGGCCAATGACGAGTTCGTCGAAGCAAGTGGTTTCACAGGGGAAGAATTGGTTGGGCAATCCCACAACATCGTGCGCCATCCCGATATGCCAGTGGAGGCCTTCCGCGATCTGTGGGCGACGCTGAAGCGCGGTCGGCCCTGGACCGGTCTGGTCAAGAACCGGCGCAAGAACGGCGACCACTACTGGGTGCGCGCCAACGTTTCGCCGACGGCGGAGGGCTACACCTCGGTGCGGGGCAAACCCTCGCGCCAAGAGATCGACGCGGCGGAAGCCCTGTACCGCAACATGCGCAACGACCCCAACATCAAGCTGGAGGGGGGCTATGTAGTGCCCAGCGGACTGGCTGGATTGAAATACCGCCTATTCAACCGCATTCGCATCGCCCATAGGCTCTGGATGACCATCGGCTTGTCCACCCTCTTGTTTTCCCTGGCGGTCTTTATCGGCTGGCAGGGCTTGAATCAGGCGCGCAATTCTCTGAAAACCGTGTACGAAGACCGGGTGGTGCCCCTGCAAGATCTGGCCCGGTTCAATGATTTGATCAAAGAGAACTACGCGGAGATATTGCGCGGTTTCCAGCATGATCCCCTCGGCCGTCTCCATGGGGTGCATGACCATCCGCTCCAGGTGCATCTGGACCTGATCAATAAGCGTAAAGGCGAACTGGATACGCTTTGGGCCAAATACATGACCACCCATCACCCGCCGGAAGAAAAGGTATTGGTCGATGATTTCGCGGAAAAACGTGCTGCTTGGGTCGGGAAACTCAAGGAGG
Source organism: Thiobacillaceae bacterium (assembly GCA_041752155.1). Classification (GTDB taxonomy): domain Bacteria; phylum Pseudomonadota; class Gammaproteobacteria; order Burkholderiales; family Thiobacillaceae; genus PFJX01. The sequence goes on from JBGSHR010000289.1 coordinate 4,749, forward strand.
CTGGAGCAGCGCTCACGGCCAATAACTTCTCCCCCGAGGTGATGGCGAGCTTTCTCAAGGGCGGGCGGGAAGAGGGGAAGGCCGCGGAAGATGCCATGACCAAGTTGGTCCAATACCAGACGGAAGTGGCCAAGGCGGAGTACGAACGGGCGGAAGCCGGCTATGCGCGTAACCAGATGGTCTACGGCATCCTCCTGGTGGTGGGCCTGGTCGGTGCCCTGGGCATGGCGGGCATGACGGTGAGCTACATCGGCCGCGCTCTGCGCGAGGCCGGCGAGGCCGCCGACACCATCGCTTCCGGCGAC